>NZ_JBKBCT010000136.1:0-1998 GCF_050871525.1 Kineococcus auxinigenes
GGTGATCTTGAAGCGTAGAGAACTCCATGATCACCGGGGCCCGTGCTCGCCTGGGTCCGTGACACGCCAGACCCTCACCGAGTGCTTGAGCCACCCTGCCCGGTCCGCCTACTGCCGGTCGCTCTTAATAGTGAGCATATGGATCTGGGGCAGCCGGTGCGAGCTGTCGTGCCGTCCTTGGACGGCCCGGTGCTGACCGTCTTGGCGGGCCTCGCCACTCCGATCTCCGGGCGGGAGGTCGGCCGCCTGGTCGGGACGGCGTCGCCGGCCGGCGTGCAGCGGGTCCTGACCCGCCTCGCGGCGGAGGGGGTCGTCCACGCCGAGCGACGCACGAACACCGTGTACTACAGCACGAACCGTGAGCACCTGGCGTGGCCGGCCGTGGAGGTCCTCGCCGGTCTGCGCCGAGAGCTCCTGGGCCGGATCGCAGAACGGGTGCAGGCGTGGTCCGTGCCGGTGCACACGGCGGCGGTGTTCGGTTCTCTGGCTCGCGGCGAGGGGAACACCGACTCCGACGTCGACCTGCTGCTCGTGCGCGCCGACGACCTCACCGGCGAGCAGTCGCAGGTGTGGGAGGAACAGGTGGACGCGCTGGTCACCGCGGTCCAGGCGTGGACCGGCAACCGGGCGCAGCCGTACGAGATCTCCGTGCAAGAGCTGCGGGCGCACGTCGACGCCGGTGAACCGATCGTCCAGTCCTGGCAGCGAGAGGCCATCACCCTCGCCGGTCGGGACGTCACCGCGGTCCTGCGCAGCGTGGCGCGGTGAGCCCCGCCGGCCGCGTCAACGCCTGCTCGCCCGCCGAGGGCCGTGTTCGGTCGGAGCAGGCCCGAGCCTTCCTCGAAGTCGCCGAGCTGGTCCTCGACGAGGCCGACGACGGCCTCGCGACCCCGCAGGTCGCAGCGTCGCTCGCCGTGCTGTGCGGCATCGCTGCGTCCGACGCCGTGTGCTGCGCGCGCCTCGGGCAGCGTTCCCGCGGCCAGGACCACCGTCAAGCCGTCGACCTGCTGTCCGCCGTGCGACCTGATGGTCCGGCGATGGCGAAGGACCTGCGACGGCTGCTGGAGATCAAGGACCAGGCCCACTACGCCGCCACGATGGTCTTCCCACCGCGAGCAGAACAAGCCGTCCAGTGGGCCCGGCGGCTCTACGACCTGGCTGTCCGCATCGGCTGAGCCAGCGGTACTGCTCGTCGACGACGGCTCGCCCCCGCGCCCTCCCGGCTCGACCGAGTCTCGGTGATCAAGTAAGTGACAACTTCCTTGATCACCGAAGGGGAGGGGGAGCGGGATGGGGGCGTCACCGCGGGGAACGCGGTGCGTGCCCCAGCACGAGTCCGCCGGCGACGACCGCGACCCCCGCCCACACCACCGCCCCGGGCGCCGGCCCGCCCAGCAGCACCCCGCAGGCGGCCGCCGCCACCGGCGCCACCCCGGTGAGCAACCCGGCCCGGGCCGCGCCGAGGCGCCGCACGGCGGAGTACCAGAGCACGAACGCGACCGCGGTCACCCCCACGGCGAGGTGGGCGACGGCGAGCAGGTCCGCGGCCGTGAGGGCGAGCACGGCGGACGGGCCGTCGACGAGCACGGCGAGCGCGCCGAAGCCGAGCGCCGCCAGCCACGTCGCGTGCACGGACACGCCCCACGCGCCGTGCCGGGCGAGCACCGGCACGGCGAGGAGGGTGAAACCCGCCTCGCAGGCCAGGACGAGCAGCGCCCACGCCAGCCCGGTGGCGTCGCTGCGGCCGAACCCCTGCACGAGCACCGCCCCACCGGTGACGACCGCGGCCGCCGCCACGGCGCGGGGCCCCGGCCGCCGCCGTTCCAGCAGCGGCCCGATCAGCGCCAGCAGCAGCGGGACCCCGGCCACGGCGACGCCGAGCACCACGGGTTCGGCGTGGGGGGGGGGGGGGGGGGGGGCGCCGCGCGCCCCCCCCCCCCCGCCCCCCCCCCCCCCCCCCCCCCCCCCCCCCCCCCCCCCCCCCCCCCCCCCCCCCGC
>NZ_JBKBCT010000137.1:0-1860 GCF_050871525.1 Kineococcus auxinigenes
AGGGGGTCGCGACCCCCTCGACCACCGCGGGGATGGCGCGGGTGTGAGGGAAGTGCGCGGGTCCGCCGGGGCCGGCGCGAGGGCCTGAGGGGGACCTGGCGAGGACGCGGGCAGGTTCCCCGTGAGCGGCGCGGCCGGGCCCTACTGTGGTCGGGTGCCCGTGCAGCCCCCCACCCCCGACCCGGCGCAGCCCTCGCGAGGCCGGGTCCCCGGGCGGCCCACCGCGGTGCGACCGCCCGGTGCGGACGCGCCCCCCGCGCCGCAGGCCGGCAGGGCGGGCTACACCGCCACGACCTACGGGCGCCCCGCGCGCCGCCGCCCGGCGCGCGCCGCGGCGCAGACCCCGGGGCGCGAGCAGCGGCTCGCCGAGCTGAGCCGGCCGGGAGGGCAGGAGCAGCCGGGGCAGGGGGCTCCCCGTCCCGCGCCCGCCGGCGCACCACCGCACGCACCGCGGGGCAGCGCAGTGCGGCGACGGCGTCGGCTGGCGGTCCTGGCGCTGGTGGCCGTCCTGGTGGTGGCGTACCCGCTGGCCCTGGGCTGGCGCGGCTGGTCGGCGGTGCAGCACGTGGCGGCCGCCCCGGCGGGTGAGCGCCCGGCGGACACCCCGGGCACCACCTACCTGATCGTCGGCAGCGACTCCCGCGACGGCATGAGCGCCGAGGACCTGGCGCAGTACTCCGCCGGAGGGGACGACATCCTCGGGCAGCGCACCGACACGATCATGCTGCTGCACGTGCCGGAGTCCGGTCCGTCCGCCTTGATCAGCGTGCCGCGCGACTCCTACGTCCCGATCCCCGGCCACGGTTCCGGGAAGATCAACGCGGCGTTCTCCCTGGGTGGCGCACCGCTGCTGACGCAGACCGTGGAGCAGGTCTCGGGGCTGCGGGTCGACCACTACGTGGAGACGGGTTTCGCCGGGTTCGCCGAGATCGTGGACGCTGTGGGCGGTGTGGAGATGTGCCCGCAGGCCGCGGTGCAGGACGTGCGCGCCGGCCTGGACATCGAGGCCGGCTGCCAGACGATGGACGGCGCCACGGCCCTGGGCTACGCGCGCTACCGCTACTCCGACCCCGCCGGCGACCTGGGCCGTGCGCAGCGTCAGCGCGAGCTGCTGGCGGCCATCGTCGCGCGGGCGGCGTCCCCGGCGACGCTGCTGAACCCGTTCCGGGCGTTCTCGCTGGCGGCGGCGGCCGGCGGTGCCGTCAGCGTCGACGAGGACGCGTCCCCGGCGGCGCTGCTGACGTTCGCGCGGGGGATGCGCTCGGCGACCGGCGAGGACGGGATCTCCATGACCGTCCCGGTGTCGAACGCGAACCTGCGCACCTCCTCCGGCCTGGCGGTGAAGTGGGACACCGAGCGGGCGCTGGAGATGTTCGCGGACCTGCAGGCCGACGACACCGAGGCGCTGCGCTCGCTGACGACGTCCTGAGCGCGGGGGGTCAGAGCATCGTGAGGCCGGCGATGGCCTCGGTGAGCATCTGGTCGTGCTGCTGCTCGTCGAGGGACCCCTCGTCGAGGCGGTGGTCGAGGACGCGGCTGACGAGCTCGACCGCGTCGGTGCGCGCCACCGTCCCCCCGCGGCCGCCCACGGCGGGGAACACGGCGAGCTCGCGCCCGTCCCCCCGGCCCGGTCCCGCCAGCCACGGGCCGCCGTCCTCCCGCTCCACCAGCCGGCGGAGCTCGACGGGGTCCATGGCGAGCACGGCGTGCGCCAGTCGGTCCAGGTCGAGGACGTCGGTCTGCTCGTCGGCCATGCACCGATCCTGGCACCGCCCCGGCCCACCCGCCCGGCGGTGCGCGCCGCCCGGTACCGCCGCCCGGGAACGGCGCGGGGCGCGGGGGTGGCCGCAGCCACCCCCG
>NZ_JBKBCT010000013.1:0-61705 GCF_050871525.1 Kineococcus auxinigenes
CCCGCACCAGGTCGATGGTGGCCTGGTGGGGCGGGCCGCGGCGGGGGACGAGGTTGATCAGGGGGGGGCTGCCGTGGGCGGTGGCCACCGCCGGGGTCAGCCCCACCACGTCGTCCAGGCCCTGGATCCGCTCCGCGGTCGTCGCCGCGGCCGCGGCGACGGTCTGCGGGTCGGCACCGGGCTCACCGTTCACGACGACGACGAGGGTGGACTGCGCCCCCTCGCCGAAACCGGCCACCAGCAGGTCGTAGGCCTGCCGGGCGGAGGAGGCGGGGTCCTCGTTCTCGGCCGAGGGCAGCGCGGTGCGCATGGAGGCGACCGGGACGGCGATCACGCCGACGGCGAGCACCGCCGCCAGCAGGGCGATCACCGGGTGGCGGGTCACACCGAGCGCCCAGCGGCCCAGCACGCCGGGGCCGGCGAGGGTCCGCTCGTCGGCGTCCTCGTCGTCGTGGGCGTGGGCCGCGGCCGACGCGCGCAGCTCGGCGGGGTCCAGGCCGCGCTGCGCCCTCGGCAGGACCCTGGCCCCGAGCACGGCCAGGAACGCCGGCACGGCGGTCAGCGCGACCAGGACGGCGACCGCGACGGTGACGGCCGCGGCCAGGCCCATCTGGGTCAGGAACGGGATGTTCACCACCGCCAGGCCCACCAGGGCGATGATCACGGTGGTGCCGGCGAAGACGACGGCGGTGCCGGCGGTGCCGGTGGCCTTGGCGATCGCCTGCTGCAGGGGGGCGCCGGCACGCAGCTCGGAGCGGGTGCGGGCGAAGACGAACAGCGCGTAGTCGATGCCCACCGCCAGGCCCAGCATCCCGGCCAGGGCCGGGGTGGTGGAGGACAGGGAGACGACCCTGCCCAGCGCGGTGATGCCCAGGACGCCGACGCCGACGCCGACCAGGGCGGTCAGCAGGTTCGCCCCGGCCGCCGCCAGTGAGCCGTAGGTCAGCACCAGCACCAGGAAGGCGACCGCCACGCCGATGGCCTCGCTGGTGTGACCGACCTCGGTGGTCACCAGCGGGGAGGTGACCTCCACGCGCACGTCCCCCCCGGCGGCGGCCAGGCCCTCCTCGACGGCCGGGTCCGTGGCCGCGGCGAACGCCTCGGCGGTCTCGTCGGAGACGTCACCGGCGGTGCCGTCGAAGGTCACGGTGGCCGCGGCGATGCTCTGGTCCGCCGACAGGCGCGGCGCCCGCGCGTCCAGCGGGTCCGACACCGAGACGATCCCCTCGACCGCGCGCACCTCGGCGAGCAGGCCCTGCAGCGCTTCGGCGTTGGCCCCGGTCAGCGTCTGCCCGGCAGGGGCCTGGAAGACGACGGTGGCGGTGGCGTTGTCCGCGCCCGCCGCCGAGAACTTCTGGCCCACCACGTCCAGGCCCTCGCTGGCCTGGGTGCCGGGGATGGAGAAGCTGGTGTCCTGCGCGGCGGTGCGCGGCAACCCCACGGCCAGCGCCGCCAGCACGGCGAGCAGCAGCGCCCACACGGACAGCACCAGCCAGTGGCGGCGGGCGCTGAACCTGCCCAATCGGTACAGCAGCGTGGCCATCGGGTACTCCTCGGTGGGGGCGGGTGCTGCACGCCGACGCCGCTGACGACCGTGCCTCCCGGTGCATCGACCGGGAACGCCCCGACGGTAAGCCTGCCGATCGGCTAGGCGCAACCCTGCCGATCGGCTAGTTCTCATGATGGGGATCGGACTACAGTCGGACCCGCGGCCGGTGCACGGGCCGGCACGGGTCGGCGACGGGAGGGCCATGGCGACCGCGCACGAGGAGCGGCACGGCGAACGGCACGCGGGCGCCGGGCGCGCCCGGCTGCACGAGGCCGCGCTGCGCCTGTTCGCCGAGCACGGCGTCAGCGGCACCTCCCTGCAGATGATCGCCGACGCGCTCGGGGTGACCAAGGCCGCTGTCTACTGGCACTACCGGACGAAGGACGAGATCGTCCTGGGGGTCCTGACACCCGTCGTCGAGGACCTCACCCGCGTGGTGGAGGCCGCCCGGGCCCGGCGCGGCCCGCGGGCACGCACCGAGGCGCTGATCACCGGCCTGGTCGACGTGGTCGTGCGCTCCCGCATGGTCTACGTCGTGCTCGCCGGCGACCCCTTCATCAGCGAACTGCTCGGCAAGGACGAGCGGCTGCGCGCGGTCGTGCAGGAGATGACCGACCTGGTGGCCGGGCCCGAGCGGGACGAGTCGCAGCGCGTCAGCGCCCTGATGTTCCTCGCCGGGCTCGTCGGCCCCCTGAACCACCCCGCCTGCGCGGTGATCGCTGACGACGACCTGCGACGGCACCTCGTCGACGGCGGGCGCCGACTGCTGCTGACCCGCGCGGTCGCGAAGGGCTGACGCTCCGCGTTCGCCGGTCCTGGTCGCAGCTGTTCCCCGAGACCTGGACTCGTTCTTGGGTGCAATTGGCCGCGATAATCGAATGTTCGCCCAGCACGGCGCGGAGAGGCGGGCCGGTGGCCGCCAGGTGGTGCTGGCGGACGGGGTCGCAGCCCGCACCGGCGAGGTCCCAGCCCACCGGGCCGCGGCACCCGCGGTCAGCTGGTGCCCTCCCCGCGCGCCGCGGCGTCCTCCTCGGCCGCCCGGTCCACCAGGGCGACGGCGTCCAGCAGGCTCAGGCGCCGATCGGCCCGGCGCAGCTGCCGGACCCGCTCCACCCGGGTCGCACCGGCGACGCCGGCGCCGGCCAGGACCTCACGCACCCGCGGCAGCGGCCACTCCTGCGCCGCGTCCAGTCCGCGGCGGCTCCGGCGCGCCGTGCTCAGCACGGCGACCCCGGCCAGCCACACGAGGACGCCGGGCGCCCAGTGCCCCTGGAGCACGAGCACCACGCCGGCCACGACGGCGAGCGCGGCCGCGACCCGCCCGGCCCGCTGCACCAGGAGCAGCGTGGTCGCCGGGGACACCACGGGATCACCTGCGCTGCGCCGGATCACGTCTTCGACCCCAGCGAGGGATGAGGCCGCTGGATGGACGAGGCCCTGAGCTGCACGGGGATCACCCGATCACGCCACCGTCGCGTCCGCATGTCTCAACAGCAGGCCGGTGCCTGCCGATGACCACCCGGGCGCCTCCACGGGGCGCCGTCGCCGTCCACCGCCTCGGGAGGGGTCCGCTCGTGCTCGTCCTCGTGGACCAGGACCAGACGCTCGCGGACTTCGGCGACGGCTTCGACCGCCGCTTCTCAGCGACCCACCCCGACGCCCCGCTGGCCCCGCGAGCGCAGGCGGGCTCGTACTGGATCGAGGACAGCTACCCCGCCCGGTGGCACGAGCGCGTCCGCTCCATCCCCACCCAGGAAGGCTTCTTCCGCGGCCTGAACCCTCTGCCCGGCGCTCGCCAGGCGCTGGAGGCGATGCTCGACGCAGGTCACGACGTGCGCATCTGCACCGCCCCGGTGCGCGCCTACCGGCACTGCGTGCGCGAGAAGTACGAGTGGGTCGAGGAGCACCTGGGGCTGCACTGGACGGAGCGCATGATCGTCACGCGGGACAAGACCCTGATCGCCGGTGACGTCCTCATCGACGACAAGCCGGAGGTGGTCGGAACCTTCGCCACGCCGAGCTGGACGCACGTGTACTACCGCACCGGCTACAACGAGCACCTTCCCGGAGCGCACCTGGACTGGTCGAGCTGGAGCGAGGTCCTCGACGCCGTCGAGGCGGAGCGCACCGCACGCAGCACCCTGGTGCTGCGACGCCTGGCCGACGCTCGCACCCCGGCCAGCACCCACCGACCGGAGCCGACGACCGAGCACCGGTGAGCAGCGCGCAGCCGGAGCCACCCCCGGGCGAGGAGCGATCGCCGGGTTGCCGGCGCCGACCGAGCGCGAGGCGGCCGCTCCCCCGGGTCGCGGCGCCGGAACGGGCCCTCCGGTGCTCGCCCAGCTTCCGCCGGCTCGCAGCGTTGGGGCTTCCGCTGACGAAAAAGGCCCTGACCTGCACGAATGCTGGTCAGGGCCGATCTCGTCGCTGTCTCAACGAGTGTCCGAGGGGGGACTTGAACCCCCACCCTCTATACGAGGACTAGCACCTCAAGCTAGCGCGTCTGCCTATTCCGCCACCCGGACGAGTGGTCCGCGCACACCTCTCGGCGCGCTCAGGACGAGGAAAACCGTAGCACGGCGCCGGACGGCGGCGAGCACCGCGCGATCCACCCCGTCGAGCGCCCCGGCACCCTCGGGGACGACCTCGGGAGGCGCACTCGCGCGAGACGGTTAACCTGATCCCTCGCCGCGACAGCCGCGCCGGCCGGTCCCCGCGGGGACCGAGGCGCCTGCCCACCGGGCGGCGCAGGACCGAGGATGTGGGGAAGCCCTTGAACGACACCACCGGCGGGGACGCGCTGGGCAATTCGACCTTCCGTCCGGCCAACGCGGCCCTGCTGTCGGTGTCGCACGTCGAAGCGCCGGTGGTCGTGCCGTCGTCGTACTTCGACGACGTGCTGGCCCCGACGCTGCAGCGGCTGCGCATGCAGCCCGGCCTGCTGGAGAAGGTCGCCGGCGTCAGCGAGCGGCGGTGGTGGGCCGAGGGGCAGAACGCCGCCGACGTCGCCGCGGAGTGCGGCGTCAAGGCCCTGTCCGAGGCGGGGGTGGACGCCAAGGACGTCGGGCTGGTCATCAGCACGACCGTCACGCGCCCGCACCTGGAACCGGCCATCGCCACCGCCGTGCACCACGGGATGGACCTGCCGCCGTCGGCGATGAACTTCGACCTCACCAACGCCTGCCTGGCGTGGGTGAACGGCGTGCAGGTCGCCTCGGCGATGATCGACGCCGGCGCGATCCGCTACGCGGTGGTGCTGGGCGCCGAGGACGTGCGCTCGATGCACGAGGGCACGATCGCGCGGCTGCAGCGCGACGGGATCACCCGCAAGGACTTCCTCAACGAGTTCGCCACGATGACCCTGGGCTGCGGCGCGGCCGCCGCCGTCATCGGCCGCGCCGACGAGCACCCCGAGGCGCACCGCGTCCTGGGCGGCGTGACGCGCGCCGGGACCGCGCACCACGAGCTGTGCATCGGCGACGCGAACCACATGCGCACCGACGCCAAGCTGATGCTCAACGAGGGCATCGAGATCGTCTCCGACGCTTTCGAGGGCGGGGACCGGCTGTGGGGGTGGCGGCAGGCCGACCGCTTCGTCATCCACCAGATCTCCAAGGTGCACACCCGGACCCTGGTGGACCGCATCGGCGTCGACCCGGCGAAGGTGCCGATGACGTTCCCCCGCTGGGGCAACGTCGGGCCGATCTCCCTGCCGATGACGCTGGCGGCCACGGCTCCCGAGCTGAGCCGCGGCGACCGGGTGATCGCCATGGGCGTCGGGTCTGGGCTGAACACCGCGATGCTCGAGCTGGCCTGGTGAGCACCACGTCCGCGGCTCTGCCGCTCGTGCCGGGGTGCCCCCGGTGGTGACCGCTCCGCTGCGCCCCGCGGCGCTGCCCCCTGCCGGGCTGCCGGGGCTGGACCCGTCCTGGTCGCGGCTGGTGCAGGCTCCCGACAGCGCCGGGGTGCTGCGGACGTGGCACCTGCTGGACACCGCCCCGGACGACTCCCCCGCTGCCGGCGACGTCGCCGGGACGCTGGTGTGCGTGCACGGCAACCCCACGTGGTCGTACCTGTGGCGGCACCTGGCCGCGGCGGCCTCCGCCGCCCCGGTGCCGTGGCGCGTCGTCGCGGTGGACCAGCTGGAGATGGGGTACTCCGAGCGCACCGGCGTGCACCGCACGCTGACGCAGCGCATCGGCGACCTGTCGAACCTGCTGGACGCGCTGGAGCTGAGCGGACCGGTGGTGGCCGTGGGGCAGGACTGGGGCGGCATCGTCGTCACCGGCTGGGCCGCGGCGGAGCTGGAGCGGGCCGGCAGCGGTGCCGGCCGCCACCGGGCGTCCTCGCCGGGCAGCCACCTGGCCGGGCTGGTGGTGGCGAACACCGCGGCCTCCTACCCCGCCGACGCCCCCGCGCCCGGGGCCCTGCGCCTGGCGACCCGCTCGGGCGTGCTGCCGCTGGTCACGCGCACCACGGAGGCGTTCCTGCGCACCACCCTGGCGCTGCCGAAGCCCGCCCTGCCCGCGGACGTGCGGGCGGCGTACCGGGCGCCGTACGGCACGGCGCCCGACCGCGCCGGCATCGAGGACTTCGTGGCGGACGTGCCGGTGGGTCACGACCACCCCAGCCGGCCGGCGCTGGACGCGGTGAGCGAGGGCGTGGAGCGGCTGCGCGCGGCGGGCGTGCCGGCGCTGGTGCTGTGGGGCCCGCGGGACCCCGTCTTCGGCGAGGGCTTCCTGCGGGACTGGCGCCGGCGGTTGCCGCACGCCGACGTGCACCGCCTGGCCGGCGCCAGCCACCTGACGCCGGAGGACCCCCGCTTCGCCCCCGCCCTCGTGCAGTGGCTGGGCGAGCGCGCCGCCGTCGAGGAGGGCGTGCCCGCCGAGCCCGGGGGCGCGCCGGCGGACGAGCAGGCGCTGCCGCGGTTGTGGGCGGCCCTGGAGGAGCGCTCCGGCGACGACGGGCCGGCGGTCGTGGAGGTCGCCGCCGACGGTTCCTCCCGCCCGATCAGCTGGTCGCTGCTGGCGCGGCGCACCCGCGAGCTGGCCGCGGGCCTGGACGCGATGGGCGTGCGGCCCGGGCAGCGGGTCTCGCTGCTGGTGCCGCCGGGCGCGGACCTGACCGCGGCGCTGTACGCGGTGCTGCGGGTGGGGGCGGTCGCGGTGGTCGCCGACGCCGGCCTGGGCGTGCGGGGCCTGACCCGCGCCGTCACCGGCAGCGGCGTGGACTGGGTCGTCGGGGTGCCGAAGGCGCTGGCCGCGGCGCGGGCGCTGCGCTGGCCGGGCCGGCGCATCGCCGCCGGGCCGGTGGGTGGGGCCGTGCTGCGCGCCACCGGCGCCGCGGCGACGCTGCTGGAGGTCGCCGAGCGCGGGCAGAACCGGCTGGCCACCGGTCTGGGCCTGCCGCCCGAGCCGGGTCCGGACGCCGAGGGCGCCATCCTGTTCACCTCCGGTTCCACCGGGCCGGCCAAGGGCGTGGTGTACACCCACGCGCAGCTGTCCCGGCTGGCCACGGCGATGGGCTCGGTCATCCGCACCGGCCCGGGTTCGCCCCTGGTCTCGGCGTTCGCGCCGTTCGCCCTGTTCGGCCCCGCGCTCGGCGCCACCTGCGTGGTGCCGGCGATGGACGTCACCAAGCCCGCGACCCTGACCGCGGCGGCGCTGGCCGACGCGGTCGCCGCCGGGTCTGCCACCTCGGCGTTCCTGTCGCCGGCGGCGGTCGTGAACGTGCTGGCCACCGCGGACGCGCTGGACGAGCGCCAGCGCGAGGCGCTGGCCGGCGTGCGGGTGCTGCTGTCGGCCGGTGCGCCGGTGCCCACGCCGCTGCTGCAGCGCGTGCGCGAGCTGATGCCGCTGACCGATCCCCGCACCCCGTACGGGGCCACGGAGGTCCTGCCGGCCACCGACGTCAGCCTCTCCGACGTCCTGGAGGCGGGCGAGGGCGAGGGCATCTGCGTGGGCCGTCCCGTGCCGGGCGTCGTGGTGGGCGTCGCCCCCCTGGACGCCGACGGGAACGCCGGCGAGGACGTCTCCGGGGAGCCGGGGGTCACCGGTGAGGTCGTCGTGGGCGGCGAGCACGTCAAGGACCACTACGACCAGCTGTGGGCCACGCACGCGGCCAGCGTGCGGGTGCGGCCCTCGGCGGAGCTGGCACGGGCGCTGGGGGCCGGGCGCTGGCACCGCACCGGCGACGTCGGGCACCTCGACGAGGCCGGGCGCGTGTGGGTCGAGGGCCGACTGGCGCACGTCGTGGTCACCGCGGACGAGGTGGTCACCCCCGTGGGGGTGGAGCAGCGCGCGGAGTCCGTCGACGGCGTGGCGCGGGCGGCGCTCGTCGGCGTCGGCCCGCGCGAGGCGCGCCAGCTCGTCGTCGTCGCCGAGGCGCAGGAGGCGGTGACCGGCCCGGTGCGGCGCACCACGGTCGCTCCCCCGTCGCTGGCCGAGGCGGTGCGCCGCGCCACCGGGCGCGACCTGGCCGCGGTGCTGCTGGTGCCGGCCCTGCCGACGGACGTGCGGCACAACTCCAAGATCGACCGGGTCCGCGTCGCCGCCTGGGCGGAGCGGGTCCTGGCCGGCGAGAAGGCCGGGAGGCTGTGATGGGAACGGCGTCGTGAAGATCCTCGTCACCGGTGCCAGCGGCATGCTGGGCCGCGAGACCGCCCTGGCCCTGGCGCGGCGGGGGGAGGACGTGCGCGTGCTGCAGCGCCGCCCCGCCGGCCTGGACGGCGTGCAGGAGGTGCTGGGGTCCGTCAGCGACGCCGCGGCGCTGGAACGCGCCTGCGAGGGCGTGGACGCCGTGGTGCACCTGGCGGCGAAGGTGTCCATCACCGGCCCGCACGAGGAGTACGTCGAGACGAACGTGCGCGGCACCGAGCGGCTGCTGGCCGCGGCCCGCGCCGCGGGGGCCCGTCGGTTCGTCATGGTGAGCTCGCCGTCGGTGGCGCACGGCGGCTCGGCGCTGGTGGGCGTGGGCACCACCCCCGCCGACCCGGGCGCCGCGCACGGCTCGTACGCGGTCACCAAGGCGCAGGCGGAGCTGGCGGCGCTTGCGGCGGACTCCCCCGGCTTCGCCGTGGTCGCGGTGCGCCCGCACATCGTCATCGGCCCGGGCGACACGCAGCTGGTGCAGCGCATCGCGGACCGGGCGCGGGCAGGGCGCCTGCCGCTGCTGGACGACGGCACGGCGCTGATCGACACCACGTACGTGGACAACGCCGTGGACGCGCTGGTCGCGGCGCTGGACCGCGCCGAGGACGTGCACGGGCAGGCGTTCGTCGTCACCAACGGCGAGCCGCGCACGGTGGCGGAGTGGCTGGCGAGCATCTGCGAGGCGGCCGGCGTGCCGGCCCCCACCCGCCGGGTGCCGTCAGCGGTGGCGAAGGTGGCCGGCAGCGTCGTGGAGCGCGCCTGGACGCGCCTGCGGGTGGCGGACGAGCCGCCGATGACGCGGTTCCTGGCCGAGCAGCTGTCCACCGCGCACTGGTTCGAGCAGCGCCGCACCCGCCAGGCGCTGGGCTGGGAGCCGCGGGTGCCGCTGGCCGAGGGCTTCCGCCGCCTCGCCGCGGGGTTCGAGCCCCGCTAGCGTGGGCCCCGTGATCACACGCGGGGTTCGATGACGGGCGGGGCGCGGGTGCGCCGGCGCGACGAGGCGCTGCGCGACCTCGAGGAGCTGCGCGGGCTGGACCTGACGCCGCGCCCAGGCGAGCACGGCCTGCACCGCGCGGCCCGCGTGGAGGACGCCGTCAAGGGCGTCGTCGGCTCCGGGTTGCGCCGGCGCGGCTACCACGCCCGGGCGGTGGCCTACCCCTGCTACGGCGGGCCCGGGTGGGTGCGGGTGCTGGGCAGGGTCCTGCTGGGGCGCGAGGGCGACGCGGCGGAGCTGGAGCGCGAGGCCGGGCGCAGCGTCCGCGGCTGGCGCAACTTCCTGACCGTGCCGGTGGCGGGTGCGGAGGTGACCGTGCAGCTGGGCGGCCGTCGGGTGCGGTTGCGCACCGACCGCGGCGGCTACCTGGACGAGGTCGTCGAGGTGGACCTGCCGCCGGGTGAGCACCCGATCACCCTCACCGTGGGACCGGACCACGAGGTGGACGAGCAGGCCCTGGACGAGGTGCTGGAGCGCGTCGACGACGACACCGAGGGCGGCGCGGAGCTGGCACCGGAGGCGGTGCGCGAGCACCACGGCACCTCCCGGGTGGTGGTCGTGGGACCGCAGCCGCAGCTGGGGCTGCTGTCCGACATCGACGACACCGTCGTCGTCACCCGCCTGCCGCGCCCGTTGCTGGCGGCTTACAACAGCTTCGTGCTCAACGAGAAGGCCCGCGTGCCGGTCAACGGCATGGCGGAGATGTACCGGCAGTTCGTCGCGGAGAACCCCGGCTCGCCGGTGCTGTACCTGTCGACGGGCGCGTGGAACGTCGCGCCGACGCTGACGCGGTTCCTGCGCCGCTCCGGCTACCCGGAGGGGCCGCTGCTGCTGACGGACTGGGGCCCGACGAACACCGGCTGGTTCCGCGACGGCAGCGCCCACAAGCGCGGCAGCCTGGCCCGCCTGGCGCGCGAGCTGCCGCAGGTGACGTGGCTGCTGGTGGGCGACGACGGCCAGCACGACCCGCAGCTGTACGCGGAGTTCGTCGCCGCGGCGCCCGAGCGGGTGGCGGGGGTCGCGATCCGGCGGCTGACCCCCGCGGAGCAGTTGCTGGCCGGCGGACGCCCCCTGACGGCCACGTCGGCGCCGCGGGACTCGCAGGTGCCGTGGGTGAGCGGGGACAACGGCTTCGAGCTGATGCACCGCTGGCACCGGGCGGGGCTGCTGCGGGACGCCTGAGCGCGCGCGGGTGGCCCTGCGGCGGCCGGGACGCGCGCGAGGCCGGTCCCGCGGGTGCGGGACCGGCCTCGGCGCGGGGTGCGGGACGTCAGAGGCGCACGCGGCGCGGGTTGGCGACGGTGGTCAGGTCGATCACGTCGCGGACGTCGACGACGTCGTTGTCCTGCACGGGGGTGGTCTGGTCCATCTCGTACCTCCTGGTCTCGGACGGTGACCGGCGCACCGCGCCGGTCCGCTGTTCTCGAGCCGCGGACAGCACTGTCCTCACACCTGCGGGTGGCGGATCGTTCCCGGTCACGCTGTGCCGACCGGTGCAGGGATTCTAGAGAGCCCGGCGCCGTCCGGGGCACTGCACGGAGCAGCGGATCGGCCAACTGCGGGTGATCTGCGTCACACCCGCCGGGTGCCCGCCCCCCTCACGTGCCCCGTGCCGCCTCACGCGCCGGAGCGGCGCACCAGGTCCTGCAGCGCGCTGACGGACTCCTCGCTGGCCGAGGCGGCGGCGAGGTTGGCCTCGCGCACGGCGTCGTACACCTCCTGCCGGTGCACCTGCACCTCGCGGGGCGCTTCGATGCCGACCCGGACGACGTCACCGCGCACCTCCAGGACGCGCACGACGATCTCGTCACCGATCACGACGGACTCTCCGGCCTTGCGCGTCAGGACGAGCATGGGGCCAGCATAGGTGACGATCCGTCGCTGCCCCTTCTCTGCGCGTCACTCCCCCGTGCGGACGGGGGACGGGCCCCGGGACGCCGCGACGCCCGCCCCCGCACGGGGACGGGCGTCGCGGGACGGCGGGAGCGACCCTCAGGCGTCCTCGCGCCGACGCGCGGGGTGCTCGTCCCCCTCGATCCCGGCAGCCGCCTCGGCAGCTGCGGCCTCGACGGAGTCCTGGTAGCGCAGCACCAGCGAGCGCACCGCGCGAGCGGCGACCGAGGACACCAGCAGCGCCAGGACCAGGTGCAGCAGCGCGGTGTCCACGCTGCCGGTCCCGCGCAGGGCCGAGGCGATCGAGGGGCCGGCCATGAGCAGGCTGGCGACGAGGACGAGGGCGGTCACGGTTCCTCCCGGCGGCGGTTGCGGATCTGCTCCTGCATGACGTGGCGGCGCAGGCGGTCGGCCGCGGCGACGGGTTCCACGAAGACGAGCACGAGGTCGTCGTGCTCCCCGGTGCCCGCCGGGTCCGGGACGAGCCGGACGACGTCGGCGAGCTGGTCGACCGGCCCGCCGGGGACCTCGAAGACGGTGCGGACCACGCGCCCCGGGGACAGCCAGCTCCCCCGGTGCACCCGCACGCACGCACCGCCCTCGCTGAGGTCGACGAAGGCGGCCGTCACGGCCGGCTCGGCGGCGGCACCGGCGTCCTGGTCACCGGCTCGCCGCGGTTCACCGGGAACGGCGTGCAGGCGCAGGCTCCCGGTCACGGGGACCCGCACGAACCGGCGCCGCTGCTGGACGCTCACCTCGCCGCAGGGGGCCAGGTCCCAGGAGGGCACCCGGTGCCGCACGACCTCGGCGATCAGGAAGTCCTGGCGCAGCTGGCCCCGGTGGCTGGCCCAGGTGACGGTCACGGGCATGCCGGGGGCCACCACGTGCAGGTCGCCGGTGAACCCGGGGGCGGCCACCACGAGCCGCCCCGGGCCGGTGTCCTCCACGCGGGTGGGCAGGTCCAGCAGCTCGCCGCCGAGGGCGTCGGGCAGCTGCACCCGCACGCGCACCCGGCCGTTGACCGCGGGCCACTGCGCCGGGGAGGCGGGGTTCACCACCTCGGCGGTCGTCCGCCTGGCCACGGGGTCAGCGCGCCGCGCCGCCGTGCTCGGACGTCGCGTCGAGCAGCAGACCCGCCCAGGCGCCGGAGGTGGCCGGCCGCCCGTCCAGGAAGCCGACGGGGACGTCGAGCGACAGCACGTCGAGGGGGTCGGGGCTCTCGGCGGCGCGGTGCACCGCGAGGCGGCGGGCCGGCACGCCGGCGTTCTCCAGGGCGCGCAGCTGCGCGGCCACGGCGTGGCTGCGGCGGGTGGCGTCCACGCAGACGACGACGGCGGAGGCGCCGACCTCGGCGGCCAGGCGCGCGGCGCGCTCGGCGTCCGCACCGGTCGGGCGGGCCGGGATCGCCACGGTCAGCGGCGCGCTCCAGCGGCGCGCCTGCTCCTGGCGGGCCGGCAGCTCGTCGGCGGTCACGGTGTTCTGCACGTCGGCGCGGCCCAGGACCAACGGCGCCTCCGAGCCGACCTCGTCGGCCACCAGCAGCGCGGCGGCCACGACGGCGTCGGCCTCGCCGACGACCACGACGAGCTCGCCGGAACCGACGCGCAGCGGCACCGGGACCTCGATCTCGCGGGCCAGGCGCAGGACGTCGCTGGAGTCGTGGGGCTCGCGGTAGGGCGCGCGCGCCGCCGGACGGTCGCTGTAGGTCGTCACAGAATCACGGTAAGTCAGGTCCATGTCAGCTGCCTCGTTGTCGTCCCCGTCGTGGGCGGCGCGCTCGCCGGCCACGCTGTGCATGCGCTCGGGCGCCTGCTGCACCCGCGCCTCGTGGCGCGGCTCGTCGCCGCGCTCCCCGCGAGGCTCCGCGTAGCCGCTCGGCGCCGCGTACGGGAAGGCCGCACGGCGCTCCCCCGCGGGCTCGAACGGCGCCTCGTGCTCGTCGTCGGCGTAACCGGGACCGGCGTCGAAGGCGGCCTGGTCCTCGTCGGCGAAGCGGTCGCCGAAGTGGTCCTCCAGGGGCGCCGGGCGGCGCAGCTCCGGGCGACGGGGCACGCCGCGGCGCACCTCGGGCCCCTCCGCGCGCAGGGGCGCCTGCTGACCCTCGCGCCCGCGGAGCTCACCGGGCCCCTCGCCCCGCTCCAGGCGGCGCGGGGCGGTGACGCCGTTGGCGGCACCGAACTGGTCAGGAGTCACGCGAACCTCCGTGGTGCGGGCGGGCAGGCCGCCGAACGGGGCGTCGGCGCCTGCTGCGGCAGCCGGCCGGCCCGGTCGGGTCCCCGTGGGACTCGGCGACTGCCTAGTGACCGAGCGTACATCAGAGGCCACGTTCGGTCCCGTGGTGCGCTCGGACGTCCCGAGGCCCCGCACGGCCGCCATCGTGGCCGCGAACCCCGTGCCCTCGGTGGAGATGGGCCGGTGCGGCTGCAGCGGGCGCTGGGGGGCGGCCTCGGGGCGACGGCGGCCGGCGGGGGTGCCGCGGCCGGCCGAGAGCATCGCCTGCAGCCGGTCGGCACCGTCGGCGGCGTCCGCGGCGGCGAGCAGGTCGCCGAGGCTGCGCTCGGAGGCCTGGGCCGGCACCGCAGCGCGCTCGACGCGCTCGGCCTGGCGGCGGCGGACCTCGCGGCGCGCGGCCTCCCGGCGCTCCTCCTCGCGCAGCTGCTCCTCACGGCGCACGGCCGCCTCCCGGCGCTCCGCCACCACACGTTCCTGCTGCACGCGCTCCGCCTCCCGACGCTCCGCTTCCGCGCGGGCGGCCTCTCGCCGCTCCGCTTCCGCGCGGGCGGCCTCTCGCCGCTCCGCTTCCGCACGGGCGGCCTCTCGCCGCTCCGCCTCCAGCTGCTCCGCCTCGACCCGCTCCGCCTCGCGACGGGCCGCCTCAGCGCGTTCCGCTTCCCTGCGCTCGGTCTCCCGGCGCTGCGCCTCCGCGCGCTCCACCTCGACCCGCTCGGCTTCGACCCGCTCGGCCTCCAGTCGGGCGGCCTCGGCCTGCTCGGCTTCGACCCGCTCCGCCTCGGCCCGCTGGGCCTCGACCCGCTCCGCCTCGATCCGCTCGGCGTCCAGTCGGCGTTCCTCCTCGCGTCGGGCCGCCTCGGCGAGCGCGGCGGCCAGGTCGACCTCCTCGACGACCTCGGGCCCGGCCTCGCCGGTGTCCCCGGCGGAGCCCGGGCCGTCGGAGCCCAGCAGCCCCGCGGCGCGGGCGCTGCTCACGGCACCGGAGGCCTGGAGCATCTGCACGAGGCCCTGCCGGGCCTCTTCGAAGTCATCGGCAGGTCCGGTCGCCGGCTGAAGGGCCTGTTCGGGCGAGGCGGCGGCGTGCCGACCGGCGGGGGCCGGCTCGGCGGCCTCGTGCGCCTCAGGGGCCTCGTCGGCCCCGGCCGCCTCGGCGGCGCGGGCCTCGGCGCGGTCCGCGGCGGCCAGCAGGGCCTCGAAGTCGGGCGCCGCGTCCTGGGCGTCCGCCCGGGCAGCGGGCTCGGGGGTCCGGTCGCCGGTGGCGCCGTCGCTCTGCATCTCGACCGTCACTTCGTAGCGCTCCTTGCTGAAGAATCCGGCGACGCCTCCGGAGCGGATGCGCTCGGCGCGGAGGACGCGGGCGGCGTCACCGTGGGTTTCGCGGACCTGGGCCAGGAGTTCCTGCAGGTCGGGGCCTTCAAGAAGCAAGTGCGTGGACACCGCTCACCGATCCAACCGTCTCGATCCGGGGGTGGTTGCTGACGTCGTCGTAGGAGAGGACGTGCAGGCGGCCGACGGCCACCTTCAGGAGCCGGCGCAGCGGGGCCCGCAGGGGCGGCGCGCACACCAGCACGGCGGAGATGCCCTGCTGTTCGGCACGTTCCAGGCAGGAACTTGAGGCCGTCACGAGGTGCTCGGCGGTGACCGCGTCCAGGGCGAGGCTGGCGCCGTGCTCGCCGGGGCGCAGGGCCTCGGCGAGGGTGTGCTCCAGCACCGGGTCCAGCGTGATGACGTGCAGGACGCCGTCCTGCTCGTGCACCGCCGCCACGGCCGGCCCGAGGGCGGCGCGGGACGCCTCCACGAGGCCGTCGAGGTCCGAGCCCTGCTTGGCCTTCAGGCTCAGGGCCTCGAAGACGCGGGCGAGGTCGCGGATCGGCACCGCCTCCTCCAGCAGGGCCTGCAGGACGCGCTGCACCTCCCCCAGCGTCAGCACGCTGGGCGTCAGCTCGTCCACGACGACCGGGTGGGTGCGCTTGAGCGCCTCCACCAGCGAGCGCACGTCCTCGCGGCCGAGCAGGCGCGGGGCGTGGGTGCGCACGAGCTCACCGAGGTGGGTGATGAGGACGCTGGCGCGGTCCACGACGGTGGCGCCCGTCAGCTGGGCCTGGTGGCGCAGCTCCGCCGGGATCCACTTGCCGTTCAGGCCGAACACCGGTTCCACGGTGGCGCGGCCGGGCAGGCCGTCGAGGTTGTCGCCCAGGGCGAGGACCTGGCCGGGCGGGGCGGTGCCGCGCGCCACCTCGACGCCGGAGATGCGCACCGCGTAGGTGGACATCGGCAGGTCGAGGGAGTCGCGGGTGCGCACCGGCGGCACGACCAGGCCCATCTCCAGGGCGATCTTGCGGCGCAGGGCGCGCACCCGCTCGAGCAGGTCGCCGCCGCCGGAGGTGTCCACGAGGTCCACCAGGTCGGGGGCGAGGACGACCTCCAGCGGGTCGACGCGCATCTCCTCCATCAGGGACTCCGCGGCCTCGTTCGGGTTGAGCGGCGCGGGTGCCAGCTCGGCCAGCTCGACGGCCCTGGCGTCGGCGGCGTCGCGCTTGCCGATGCGGCTGCCGGCCACGAAGCACAGGACGGCGACGACGAGGAAGGGCAGCTTGGGCATGGCGGGGATGAGCCCGAGCACGAGGGCGGCGGCACCGGCGATGTGCAGCACGAGCTTCTGCTGACCGAGCTGCTCGATGGCCTGCGAGCCCATGTCGCCGGAGCCGGCGCCGGTGGAGCGGGTGACGATGAGGCCGGTGCCGACGCTGAGCAGCAGCGCGGGCAGCTGCGAGGCCAGGCCGTCGCCGATGCTGAGCAGCGCGTACTGCTGGATCGACTCCGCCGGCCCCATGCCGTGCTGGATCATCCCGATGGCGAAGCCGCCGATGAGGTTGATCAGCACGATGATGATGCCGGCGATGGCGTCGCCCTTGACGAACTTCGTGCCACCGTCCATGGCGCCGTAGAAGTCGGCTTCCGCGGTGACGTCGCTGCGGCGGCGGCGGGCCTCGTCCTCGTCGATCAGGCCGGCGTTGAGGTCGGCGTCGATGGCCATCTGCTTGCCGGGCATCGCGTCGAGGGTGAAGCGCGCGCCGACCTCGGCGACGCGCTCAGCGCCCTTGGTGATGACGACGAACTGGATGACGACCAGGATCAGGAAGATCACCAGGCCGATGACGAGCGAGCCGGAGATCACGAAGTGTCCGAAGGCCTCGATGACCTTGCCGGCGTAGCCGTTCGAGAGCACCAGGCGCGTCGTCGCCACGTTCAGGCCCAGGCGGAACAGCGTCAGCACCAGGATGAGCGCGGGGAAGACGGAGAAGTCCAGCGGCCGCTTCACGAACATGCAGGTCAGCAGCGCGATGAGCGAGCAGACGATGTTCGTGGCGATGAGGAAGTCCAGCACCGGGGCCGGCAACGGCACGATGAGCAGCAGGATGATGCCGACGACGCCCACGGGCACCGCCATCTGCGTGAGGTTGCGAAAACGCACTGCACCGCCTGTCGTCCTGGTCACCCTGTCGGGTTCCCTCGTCCAGCGGCCCGTCCGTGGCCCTGCTGCGCCGTCCTGGCTACTGCCTCTTCGGCAGTCCGGGCCCGGGGCTTGAGCCTCCGGCCGGGTCAGGCGGGCAGGGTGTGGGCTTCGCCGAGGGGTGTCGTCGCCCCACGGGTGCGCAGGTTCATGACGAACGCCAGGACCTTGGCGACCGCGGCGAACAGCTCTGCGGGGATCTCCTGGCCGACCTTGACGCTCTTGTACATGGAGCGGGCCAGCTCGACGTCCTTGACCAGGGGGACGTCGTTCTCCTTCGCCCTCTCGCGGATCTTGGTGGCGATCGCGCCGGCGCCCTTGGCGACGACCTTGGGCGCGCCGCTGCCGGGCTCGTAGCGCAGGGCGACGGCGATGTGGGTGGGGTTGACCACGACGACGTCGGCGCTCGCGACGTCGGCCATCATGCGGTTGCGGGACATGGCCATCTGCTTGGAGCGGATCGCGCCCTTGAGCAGCGGGTCGCCCTCGGCGTTCTTGTGCTCCTGCTTGATGTCCTGCACGCTCATCCGCAGCTTCTTCATGATGCGCCGCCGGCTCATGGCGTAGTCGGCGGCGGCGATGACCAGGCCGACGAGGATCGTGACGACCAGCATGGAGCTGATCGCCGAACCGGTCGCCGAGAGCACGGACGACAGCGGCAGCACCCCCTGGCCGACGAGCTTCGGGGCCAGGCCCTTGGCCACGACCCACAGGGCGCCGCCGATGAGCAGGGTCTTCAGCAGCGACTTGGTGCCCTCCCACAGCGCTTGCGGGCCCCAGTGCTGCTTGAAGCCGTTGACGGGGTTGAGGGACTTGAAGCTGGGCTTGAGCTTCTTGGTGGCCGGCCGCAGGGTGCCCTGCACGCCGCCGGAGAGCACGACGGCGAGCACGGTGACGACGAGCAGGGGCCCGAGGATGCCCGGCAGGGCGCCGAAGGTCTCCCCCAGGACCGACAGCGCGCGAGCGGGCTCGGGGTCGGCGGCGACCTCGGTGACGCGGCGCAGGGCCACCTGGCCCGCCTCGCCGCACGCGTCGATGGTGCGGGGCACCAGCAGCGCACCGGCAGCGGTGCACAGCCACGCGGCGACGTCCCGCGACTGCGGGATGTTGCCCTCCTGGCGCGCCTCCTTGAGGCGCTTGGGAGTCGGCTTCTCGGTCTTCTCCCCGCTCACGCGCCGCCGCCCACCAGCCGCACGACCGTCTCGGCCATCGTCCCGGCGGAGGTGTCCACGACGCGGGGCAGGACGGCCAGGGCGAAGCCGCCCAGGGTCAGGGTGATCAGGATCTTCAGCGGGAAGCTCATCGCGAAGACGTTGAGCGCGGGGGCGACGCGCGAGAGCAGGCCCAGGCCGACGTCGGCGACGAAGAGCACGGCGACCAGGGGCGCGGCGATCTGCAGGGCGGAGAGCATGAGCTGCCCGATGCCGGTGGTGAAGACGGCTGCGACGGTGGACAGCGACAGCCCGGCGTCCAGCGGCAGCACCTCGTAGGTGCGCAGGAACCCCTTGAGCACCACCAGGTGCCCGCCGGAGAGCACCAGCAGGGCGGTGGCGGTCCAGTTGTAGAGCTTGCCGAACACGGCCGTCTGGTTCTGGCTGAGCGGATCGTAGGCGCTGGCCATCTGGAAGCCGCCGAAGAGGTCGATGAGGTCGCCGGCGGCCTGCACGGCCGCGAAGACGAGGGCGCAGAAGGCGCCGAGGGCGGCGCCGACGACGATCTGCTGCACGACGGCGGTGGCCAGGGCGGCGGGCTCGACGGCGGGGGCCTGCCCGCGCAGCCGGCCGGCCACCGGCAGGGCCAGGGCGAGGGACAGCATCGCCTTGACGCGGCCGTTGACGGCACGGGAGGCGAACGGCGGCGCCAGCATGAGGAACGACACCGCGCGCACGGAGGCCAGCAGCAGCGCCAGCAGCAGGTCGAGCCCGACGGTGGTGGACAGCCCCTGCACCGCCTCAGCCGCCGGTGGTCAGCAGGTCGGGGATCTGCTCGTACAGCTGGCTGGTGAAGGTGGTCAGCTCGTTGAGCATCCACTTGCCGCACACCACGATCGCGATGCCGACGGCGAGCGCCTTGGGCACGAAGGCGATGGTCTGCTCCTGCAGCTGGGTGACCGACTGGAACAGCGAGATGCCGAAGCCGACGGCCAGGGCGGTCAGGAGCAGGGGGGCGCTGAGCTTGGCGGCGAGGACGAGAGCGGTCATCACGAGGTGGATGACGGTCACGTCGGTCATCGCGGTGCCTTCCGGTCGAGGGGTGCGTCGGCAGGGGCATCGGCCGATCGGGGGAACGCCTTGAGCCGCCCGGGTGAGGGGCGGCCCCGGCTCAGCCGCCGTAGCTGCCGACGAGGGCCTTCACGATCAGGCCCCAGCCGTCGACCATGACGAACAGCAGGAGCTTGAAGGGCAGGGAGACCGTGACGGGGGGCAGCATCATCATGCCCAGGCTCATCAGCGCCCCGGAGACGACGATGTCGATCACCAGGAAGGGGATGAAGATGACGAAGCCGATGATGAACGCGGAGCGCAGCTCGGACAGGGCGAAGGCCGGCACGAGGGTGGTCAGCGGCGTGGCGGCGCAGTTCTCGGGCTTCTCGCGGTCGGCGGCCTTGGTCATCAGGGCCAGCTCGTCGCCGCGGGTCTGCTTGCACATGAAGTCCTTCAGCGGCGCCGAGCCGTCGGTGAAGGCGACCGTGGTCGTCTTCTCGCCCTTGAGGTAGGGCTGGACCGCGACGTCGTTGATGGCGCTGAAGGTGGGCGCCATGATGAACATCGTCAGGAACAGCGCCAGCCCGGCCAGGACCTGGTTGGGCGGGGTGCCCATCAGGCCCAGGGCGTTGCGGGTCAGTCCCAGCACCACGAGGATCTTGGTGAAGCTGGTGGTCAGCAGCAGCAGCGCGGGGGCCACCGACAGCACGGTGAGCGCGATGACGATCGTGATCGACTGGCTGGGCTTGCCGTCGACGCCGTTGATGCCGTTCACGCCGACGGTCACCGAGCCGGCGCCGGGGGCGGCGGGGTCCACGGGGGCCTGGGGCGCGACGGGCGCGGCGGCGGCGGGCAGGGCGGCGGCGGTGGAAGCGGGGGCCGCGGCGGTGATGGACGCGGCGGTGAACGACGCGGGGGCTGCGCTGGCGGTGCTCGCGGCGCCGGCCAGCAGGCCCCCGGCGAGCATCGCGGCGGCCGCGAACCTGCGGGCGGTACGGGTGCTCACCGGCGGGTCGTCCTCTCTCGCAGCACGTCGACTGCCTTGGTCCAGGTGGCCGGCGACAGGGCCGAACCGCTGATCGGGGTGGTGCGCGGCGCCGGCACGGTGGTGGGGCGCTCCGCGGTGGCGGTCGAGCTGGTGGTGGCGGTGGTGGCGGTGGTGGCGGTGGTGAGCGGGGCCGCGCCCGTGGCCGGCAGCTGGACGACCTCGCGCTCCTGCGGCGGGTGAGCCTCCTGCGGTGCGGGCAGCAGGTCCGCGGCGGGCGCCTCGGTCAGCAGGGTGATCTGCTGCTCCGTGACGCCGACCACGAGGGCCCGCTCCCCGATGCGCACGACGGCCACACCGGCCTTGGCGCCGACGCCGACCCGGCTGAGGACCTCCAGGCCCGTCTGGGCCGCGCCGACCGAGCGGGATCGGCGCAGCCAGCGGGCGATGAGCCACAGCAGCCCCAGGACGGCGACCAGCGAGACGGACATCCGTCCCAGTGCTGCGAGGGCGTCCATCAGGCACCGGCCTCCGTGCCGGGGGTGACGATCTCGGTGATGCGGATGGCGTAGTCCTCGTCGACGACGACGACCTCGCCGCGGGCGATGAGCTGGCCGTTGACCAGGACGTCGGCGGGGCTGCCGGCGGCGCGGTCCAGCTCCACGACGGAGCCGGGGGTCAGGGACAGCAGGTCCTGCACGGTCATGCTGGTGCGGCCCAGCTCGACGGTGACGTCCATCTGCACGTCGCGCAGCAGGTCCATGGTGCGGCGCGGGCCGCCGGCGGCGGGGGCGCTGCTGGTGCCGGGGCTGGCCATGACGGGCACGGCGACCTGCGGGGCCTCGGAGGAGAAGGTCAGGCCGATCAGGGCCAGGGTCTCCCCGCCGGCGCCGACGAGCGCCACGGCGCCACCGGCCAGGGCGGCCAGGGCCTCGGCGGGGTCGCCCTCGACGCCGACGTCGAGCGTGCACTGCCCGAGGCTGGCGACGACGGTCTCCAGCGCGGGACGCAGCGCGTCGACCGGGTCGAGCGCGCCCTCGGGGCTCATCAGGAGGGTGTTGAGGGTCTCCTCCCCCACGATGACGGCCACGCGGCCGCTGGAGGCGCCGGCGAAGCCCGCGGAGACCGCGGTGCCCTCCTCGCCCATGTCGGGGGCGGCGGAGGCGTCGACGAGCCCGGTGATCGTGCCGGGGGCGGACAGCGGCAGGACGGCCAGGGCGGCCTGGGCGGCCTCGGCGAGCAGGGCCTGCAGGTCGGCGTGGGTGACGGTGCTCATCGGGAGGACTCCTCGGGGGTGGGGACGATCAGGCAGGCGAGCCGGGATCCGCGGCTGCCGGCCACGGCGGAGGCGACGACGGTGTCGGAGGCGACGACCTCGAGGGGCGCCTCGGCCGCGTGCGGCAGGCGCAGGACGTCGCCGGGGACGAGGGCGAGGATCTCGTCGGGGCGCAGGTGGGTGGCGTTCAGGCGCACCGAGACGTCCACGGGGATGTGCTCGAGGTGGTCGTCCAGGCGGTCGCGCATGAGGCGGCGGATGCGCAGCTCCTCCGGGCTGGCCACGCGCAGCTCGGCGGCGCTGAGGGCCGCGGACAGCGGGTCCAGCGGCAGGGCCAGGGTGGCGGTGCCGGTGATCCGCTCCACCTGCAGGTGGAAGGACGAGACGATCATCACGTCGGTGGCGGCGGCGGCCTGCGCGAACTGCGGGTTCTGCTCGATGCTCGTCAGGTGCGGCTTGAGGTCCACGATCGTGGTGAGCGAGGCGGCCAGCTCGGCGAGGGTGCGCTCGACGAGCCCGCGGCACAGGACCGCCTCGATGTCGGTGAGCACGCGCTGCGGCTGCTCCCCCGCGCCGGTGCCGCCGAGCATGCGCTCCACGCAGGTCAGCACCAGCGGGGTGTCCAGGTGCAGCACGCCGGCGCCCACGAGCGGCTCGGGGTCGAACACCGTCATGATCGAGGGGGTCGCCAGCGTCGCGGCGTACTCGTCGTAGCTGTACTGCTGCACGCCGTCCAGCTCGACCTGCACGCTGGTGCGCAGGGTGGAGGACAGCAGCGTCGCCCACTGGCGGCAGAAGGTCTCGTAGGTGATCTCCAGCACGCGGGCGTGCTGGCGCGACAGCTTGGTGGGCCGCCGGAAGTCGTACGGGACGGGAACGCCGCGCCGCCGCGAGCGGCGGCCGCCGGTGCGCTCTGCGCTGGTCGAGGTCTCGGGTGCCACGCTGCACCTATCGGCACGAAGGGGTCTCACCCTTTAGCGCGCACCTGAACGGGTGACGCCGGGACCGGGACGCACGAGGGCGCGGCAGGCTGAGCCTGCCGCGCCCTGCGCGGTGGGGGTCGTGCACCCGAGCGTCACTGCATGACGAACTGGGTGAAGTAGATCCCCATGACCTCCTTGTGCTCCACGCCCTCGGTCTCGGTGACGTAGGCCTCGATGATCTTCTCCTGCAGCGTCTCCTTGTAGTGCTGGCGCTGCTCGGCGTTGGACAGGTCCGTCATGGACAGCCCGCTGAACTCGGCGATGGCCAGGTCCAGGGCCTTGCTGCCGTCGAGCCCGGTGGAGGCTCCGTGGCCGCCGCCCTCGCTGGCCACGCCCTGCAGGGCCAGGCCGAGCTTGAGGTAGTGCCCGTCGGCGAGGTTGAGGCTGATGGCGTCCAGCGTGGTGACGTCGCCGGGCTCCAGGTGCTCCTCGGTCTCGGCCGCCGCGGCGGTGTCGCCCTTGGTCAGCAGGAACACGCCGCCGCCGGTCCCGCCGGCCAGCAGCACCGCGCCGAGGACGGCGACGATGAGGAGCTTCTTCTTGCCGCCGGGGGCGGCTTCGGCGGTGTCGCCGTCCTTCTTGCCGGCCATGTCAGTGGCCTCCCGTCTCGGTCGCGGTGCTGGTGGTCTCGGTGGTGGTGTCGTGGCCGGCGGTCTCGGCGGCCGTCTCGGTCGCGGGCGTGCTCAGTTCCGCGGGGCCGTCCGTGGGGACGGCCTCGGCGACCTGCGGCAGCAGGGCCTTGACGGCCTCGGAGGACGGCGAGGCGACCACGAGGTCGACGCGGCGGTTGCCGGCCAGCGCGCGGTCGTCGCTGTCGGGGTACAGCGGGCGGGTCTGCCCGTACCCGGTGGAGGTCAGGCGCTCGGCGGGCAGGTGGTGCACGCCGATGAACCTGGTCACCACGCTGTTGGCCCGCGAGGTGGACAGGTCCCAGTTGTCGCGGTAGCGGGTGGTGGAGCTCAGGGGCAGGGAGTTGGTGTGCCCCTGGACGACCACGTCGTTGGGCAGGGCGCCCAGGATCGGGCCGACGGCGTCCAGGACCTCCAGGCCGACCTGCTCGACGTCGGCGCTGGCGTTGGCGAAGAACACGTTGTCGGCGACCAGGCCGACGACGAGGCCGTCGGAGGTGATGCGGTACGTCACCTGGTCCTGGTGGCCCTGCGGTGCCAGCGCGGCGTCGATCCGCTCGATGATCTCGCGGTAGTCGTCGACCTCGGCCCGAGCGGCGGCCAAGTGGCTGGCCGACTCGGCGGTCTCCTGGGCGGTGCGGGCCTCGGCGATGACCTGCTCGGTGGTCGGGGCCTGCATGGGGTCGGCGCCGGCCATGACGGCGATGTTGACCGGGTCGGCACCGTTGTCGATGTCGTTGACGCCCTGGTTGCCGCTGAGGACGAGGTTCGAGGATGAGGTGCCCTCGTTGAAGCCCTCCTTGAACTGCGCGAACTTCAGCTGGTCGATCTGCGACATGGCGAACAGGACGATGAACAGCGCCATGAGGACGGTCAGCATGTCCGCGTAGGACACCAGCCAGCGCTCGTGGTTGACGTGCTCGTCGTGCTCCTCGTGCTTGTGGCGCCTCTTGTGCGCCGAGGAGGACATCAGGCGGCCTTCTTGTCCGGCAGGGTGGTCCCCGGCGGCAGCAGGCTCTCCAGCTTCTTGGCGACCGAGCGGGGGTTGGAGCCGGCCTGGATGGCGAGGATGCCCTCGACGACCAGCTCCATGCGGGCGACCTCGAGGCCGGACAGGCGCATGAGGCGGCTCTGCACGGGCAGGAAGAAGAAGTTCGCGCTGGCCACGCCCCAGAAGGTGGCGACGAAGGCGCCGGCGATCATCGGGCCGAGGGCGGCGGCGTCGGAGAGGTTGGCCAGCACGACGACCAGGGAGATGACGGTGCCGCAGATGCCGACGGTGGGCGCGTAACCACCCATGTCACCGAAGATCTTCGCGGCCTGCTTGTCGGCGGCCTTCTTCGCCTGGATCTGCGCGGTGAGGATCTCGTAGAGCTCGTCGGGGTCGGTGCCGTCGATCGCGGTCTGCAGGCCGTCGCGCAGGAAGTCGTCGTCGACGGCCTTGATGGCGTCTTCGAGGGCCAGGAGCCCCTCGCGGCGGGCGCGCTCGGCCATCTTCACGATGGTCTGCACGGTGTCGCCGGCCTGGACGACCTTGCCGAACAGGGCCTTCTTGAGGGTGGCGATGGCGGCGGTGCCGTCCTTCATGATGCCGCCCATGAGGCCGACACCGAGCGTGCCGATGAACACCAGGACCAGGGGGCCGGGCAGCAGGATGCTCCCGATGGTGCCCCCCTCGTGGTTCTGCATCCACAGGGTTGCCGCGGCTGCGATGATCAGCCCGGCGATGGTGGCGAAGTCCATGGTCACGGCCTCCTGCGGTGCAGCGGGACCGGAGCGGGCAGTTCCCCGTCGGTGTCGCTGGTGGTGGTGTCGATGTGGGGGTGCGCCGGCAGCTCGAGGATCTCGGCGGTCCCCGTCTCCTCCAGGGAGTGCGCGGTGGCGACCACGCGGGCCCGGAACGCCATGACGCGCTCGACGACCTCGCTCAGCGGCTCGGTGACGACGAACTTGGCGCCGTCGACGAGCGTGATGACCGTGTCGGGCGTCGCTTCGACGCGCTGGATCAGATCGGGGTTCACGGCGAACACCGATCCGTTGAGGCGGGTCACGAGGATCACGGGCTTTCCGTCCTTGGGGTTGGAGTCGGGGCCCTTCCCTGGGCCGGCTTCACCGTTACCATCGGCGCGGTGGGGCGGGACCTGAGTGGGGGTTGCCTCATGCACCCGTTCGTGCTAATGGATGCGCGTTGATGTACGCAGAGTCACTGCGTTGCAACGAGAGACGCCCTCCCGGGCCGCGCACCACGCGGTCCGGGAGGGCGTCGATCGACAGCGCTACGGGGATCAGCGCTTGAGGTTGACGAGCTCCTGGAGGATGTCGTCGGAGGTGGAGATGATGCGGGAGTTCGCCTGGAAACCGCGCTGGGCGAGAATCAGGTTGGTGAACTCCGCGGACAGGTCGACGTTGGACATCTCCAGGCTGCCGGCGAGGATCGTGCCGCGGCCGGCGTCGCCGGCGATGCCGAAGACGGGGTTTCCGGAGTTCGTCGACACGCTGTAGAGGGAGTTGCCCTCCTTGACCAGGCCGGCCGAGTTGTTGAAGGTCGCGATGGCGACCTGGCCGAGGGTCTGCTTGTAGCCGTTGGAGTACGAGCCGGTGATGACACCGTCGGTGCCGAACGAGTAGCTGGTCAGGGTGCCGATCGGGGCACCGTTGCCCTTCGACTCGACGTTGCTCCTGCCGGTGGTGCCCACGAAACCGCTGAGGGCGCTGATGTCGACGGTGATGGGCTCCCCCGTGGGACTGTCACCTGCCAGGACCGTGATGCCCGCAGTGGTGGCCTTCTGGCCCTTGACGGTGGGGGGCGTGGCCGCCGTGTCGGCATTGAAGTTGAAGGTGCCGGCCGGCGCCCAGGTCGCCGGGTCCTCCTCGAGGTCCGTGGAGGAGGTCACGGTCCAGTTGTCGGTGCCGGCCTCGTTGACGAAACGCAGGTAGACCGTCTGGGCCACGCCCTGCTCGTCGTAGGCGGCGACCGACGTGACGATGCCCTTCGCCGCATCGCTGGCGCCGCTGGAGCTCTTGTCCAGGTTGCCGGTGACGTCGACCTCGTCGGTCTGCTTGGCAGGCATGACGGTGTCGGACGGGATGACGAGCTTCTCGACCTGTCCGTTGGTGTTCACGTTGCCGTTCGCGTCCGGCTTCCAGCCCATGACGTAGGCGCCGGCGTTGGTCACCACGGAGCCCTCGGCGTCGAGGGTGAAGGAGCCGTTGCGGGTGTAGAAGACGCCGTCGCCCTGCTGGACGGCGAACATGCCGTCGCCGCTGAGCATGAGGTCGGTCGACTTGCCGGTCGCCTGCGCCGAGCCCTGCGTCATGTTCTGGGCGATGGCGTCGACGCGGACACCCAGGCCGACCTGCGACGGGTTGGTGCCGCCGTTGGCGGCGGTGGGGGCACCGGCGGCCTTGGTCATCTGCGACAGCGTGTCGGCGAAGACGACGTTGGAGCTCTTGAAGCCGGACGTGTTGACGTTGGCGATGTTGTTGCCGACGACGTCCATCATCGTCTGGTGCGAGCGCAGGCCGCTGACGCCGGAGAACATGGAACGGAGCATGGTGCAGACCTTTCGAAGGGCTGAACGGGGACGGGAGGAGCGGTCAGGGGGGTCAGGCGGACGCCGCGGTCGGGTCCGGCTCGGTGGTCTCCGACGTGCCGGCCGCCGGGGTCGACGACTCGGTCGCGGGTGCGGTCGTCGGCGTGGTCGCGGGTGCGGTCGTGGACGCGGTCGTGGACGCGGTCGTGGACGCGGTCGCGGTGGTGGTCGCCGAGGTGGTGCTCGTGTCCCCGAAGGCGGTGACCTTCGACAGGACGACCTTGGTGCCGTTGACGTCGAGGACCGGTTCACCGCCCGTGCCGCCGGCCGAGGACGTGGTGAACGACGCGGAGCGCACGACCCCGGTGACCGTCGTTCCGTCGGTGCCCGTGTACGACACCGTCTGGCCGATCAGTGCGCTGGCCTGCAGCTTGTCCTGTCCGGAGAGCATCTGGGTGTAGCTCTTCGCCATGTCCTGCATGGCCTCCAGCGAGGAGAACTGCGCGGTCTGCGCGATGAACTGCGTCGAGTCGACCGGCTTGGACGGGTCCTGGTAGCGCAGCTGGGCGACCAGGAGCTTCAGGAACGTGTCCTTGTCCTCGGCGGTCTTGTCCGCCGCCTTCGCGCTGGTGTCGGACCTGCCAGCGTTCTTCGCCGACTCCGTCTGCGTCAGGGCGTCGGAGTTGGCGATCAGGGACGCGTACGGGTTCGATCCGCTGGCCGCATCGATGGTCATGCTCCTCCTTCGGTCGTTCGGGTGGCGGTCTGTAGCCCGTCCGGGCGGTTCACCGGTCCCCGGGATGAGATCCCCGGGGACCCCCGCTCAGACGCGCAGGTCCAGCCGGCCCTCGGCGGCGGCCGCAGCCGCCTGGCGGACGGACCGGGGCTCGTCGGCACCGAACAGCGTGCCGCGACGCCCCGGGGCTCCGGAGCCGTGCTGCTGCCCGGCACCGGAGCGGTTGCCGCCCTGGCCGCCGAACTGCGGCTCGCTCCCCTGCCGCTGCTGCGCGGCGCCGGAGTCGGCGCGCACCTCGACGGTGGTGGAGGTGAAGGAGGTGCCGGTCAGTTCGCGCTGCAGGTCGCCGGCGGCCTGGCGCAGCGCGTGGCGCGCTGCGTCGGAGGCGCCGGTGAGCTGCACGCTCAGGGCACCGTCGAGCACCTCGGCGCTGACCTGCACCGGACCGAGACCGAGCGGGTTCACCTCCACCGACATGCGGTGCACGGCGTCGGTGGCGGCGGGCAGCTTCTCCAGGCGGGCGCTGAGGCCCTGGGCGAAGGCGATCGGGTTCGTCAGCGGCAGCGGCGCGGGCGGCGTCGAGGTGGTCGCCACGGCGGGCGCGGCACCGGCCGTGGTGGCCGTGCCGGTGACCGGGGCATTCACCTGACCGACCGGTGCCGCGGGGACGTCCTGCGTCACCGGGGCGGCCACCGGCGCGCCGGAGGTGGTCGCGGGCTGGGGCACGACGGGACCGGCGGCCGGGGCCACCGGCTGCGGGGCGGCGGCCTCCGGGCGCGGCGGAGCCACGGACCCACCCGGCTGGCCACCGGGCTGGCCACCGGGCTGACCGGTGCCGCCACCGGCGGCGCCCTGACCGGCTGCGGCCGGCAGCGGCGCCCCGATCGCCGGGGCACCAGGCGCCGGGGCCGCGGTACCGGCCGCCTCACCGGCGGGTGCGGTGCTCACCGGCGACGCGGCCCCCTGCCCGTTGAGGGCGGCGGGCCGCAGCGCGGCGGTCGCCAGGACCGCCGGGGCAGCGGTGGTGGCGGGAGCCGTGGCCGCAGCAGCGGTGGACGCCTGCGCCGTGGCCGCGACCGCGTCGGCCGGGGCAGCGGCGGCCGGGGCAGCCGTGGCTGGCACCGCCGCGGCAGGCGCAGCTCCAGCGGGGACGGTGCCCGTGGGTGCGGCACCCGTGCCGGTGGCGGTGACCGCCGTGGTCGCCGCAGCGGTGACGGGCGCGGTGGACGGAGCCGGCGCGGCGGCAGGTGCGGACCCACCGGCGGCCGGAGCCGGTGCGGCGTGGGCGGGAGCACCCCCGGCGGGCACGTCCCCGGCCGCTGCGGCGGTCACCGCGGTCGGCGGCGCGGTCGGCGGCGCGGTCGGCAGCGCGGCCGTGGCCGGTGTCGCGGCGGTGGCCGTGGTGAGGGGTGCGCCGGTGGCGACCACGGGGGTCTCCCCCGCTCCCACCGGCGCACCGGTGGACGCGACGGCCACCGGTGCGCTCAGCGGAGCCGTGACGGGCGGCACCAGGCCGAGCAGCGCCGGGTCGACGAGCGCGTGGACCGGCACGTCGGTCGCCTGCGCTGCCGCAGCGCCGTCGGTGGTGGCCTCAACGGTGTCACCGGCACCAGCAGCACCACCGGTCGCACCGGCCGCGGCGGTCCCGGGGGTCCGGGCGGCGGTGCGCTGCCCGCTCCCGGTCTCCGCACGGCGCCGGTCGTCCGGGCGGCGCAGGGCGTCGGGGCGGTGGTGCTCGCGGCGCAGCGGCTCGGCGCACCGGCGGGCGTCGTCCGCGCCGCGCTCAGCGGTCCGGTCGGCCGCCCGCTCGGTGGAGCGCTCCGCGGTCCGCTCGGGCGTGCGGTGGGCGGAACGGTCGCGCTCGGGAGCGCGGCGGTCCAGGGGCTCGGCGGCGCGCTGGTCGAGGTCGTCGACGGCACGGCCGAAGGACCGGGCGAACTCGGCGCCGCCGTCGGTGCTGCCGCGGCGGTCCTCGCGGGCGGGCACCGGGCTCGCGCCGGTCAGCGTGGAGATGGTCTGCGTGCTCACGCGGCGCTCCCGAGGTTGGCCATGATCTTCTTGACGTAGTTCTGGGTCTCGTTGAACGGCGGGATGCCGCCGTACTTGCGCACGTTGCCCGGGCCGGCGTTGTAGGCGGCCAGCGCCTTCTCCAGCGAGCCGAAGGTCTTCAGGTGCGAGGCGAGGAGCTTGCCGGCGCCGTCGATGGCCTGCATCGGGTCACGGGGGTCGATGCCGACGTCCCGGGCGGTGCCGGGCATGAACTGCATCAGCCCGATCGCACCGGCGGGGCTCATGGCGTCGGGGTCGTACCCCGACTCCTGCTTGGCGACGGCGGACAGCAGCCCGGTGGGCAGGCCGTACCTGCCCTCGGCGGCGGTGAAGGCGGCGTCGTAGGGCGCGGACTTCGACGTCGTCAGGGACGCGGGCCGCACGTACGCGGTGCTGTCCGTGGCTGCGGCACCGGTGGTGCCCGTCACGAGGGCGGCCGCGGCCAGGCCGGCGGCGGCCGTGGTGGCGGCGGTGGTGCCCAGCCGGCGGATCGTCATGGGGGTTTCCCAGACCTTGGAGATCTTCACGACGTCCCCCGTCTTGGGTGCGTGCAGCATCTTGCCGTCGCCGACGTAGATGCCGATGTGGGAGCCGCCCTCGAGGACGACCAGGTCACCGGGCTTCGCCTGCGCCAGGCTCGGCACCTCGGTGCCGACCTTCGCCTGCTGAGCGGCGGTGCGGGGCAGGGAGATCCCGATCTGCTTGCCGGCGTACTGGATGAGCCCGGAGCAGTCGAACCCGGCCGGGGTGGTGCCGCCCCACACGTAGGGGACCCCGGTGTGCTTCTTCGCCACGGCGAGCAGCTGCTCCCCCGTGGTGCCCGAGGCGCCGGCGGCGCCCGTGGCGCCCCAGGCCGCGTTGACGGTGCGGGTACCGCGGGTCACGGTGCCGCCGGCGAGCACGTCGGCGAACTGCGTGGCGGAGGAGACGGAAGAGGCCGACGTGGCGGACGTGGTTGCCGTCGCCTGCAGCGCGGTGCTCGCCCGGGTGCCGTTGAAGGCGGCGATGCGGGACTCGATGTCGGCGATGCGGGCCTGCACCTCGGCGATGCCGCTCACGGGGTCCTCCCCTCGGTCTCGGCGCGCCTGCGGGCGCGGGCGGCGAACTCGGCGACCGTGCGGTCGTCCAGGGCGCGCTGGTCGGCGGCCAGCGCCGCCTGCTCCTGGGCCAGCTCGTGGCGCTCCACGACGCGCTCCAGGGACCGCTCGGCGCGGCGGGCGCGGGCCCAGGAGGCCTGCTTGGCGGTGACGTCCATCTCCAGGCGCCGGGTGAGCGCCCGGGCGGCGTCCAGGTCGGAGACCAGGGCGGCGCGGCGGGCCACGGAGGCGGTCCAGGCGGCCATCGTCTCGTCGCTCAGGTGCGCCTCGCCCAGGTCGCGGCGCACGCGGGCGGCGCGCTGCTGCTCGCGGCGCAGCACGGCGTTGGCGGCGGCCAGCTCGCCCTTGGCCTCGTCCTGCTGGACCTTGCGCAGCTTCAGCAGCGCGAGGATCGCCTTGGCGCTCACCGGGCACCGCCCAGGGTGGCGACCAGTTGCGCCAGGCGCGCCCACGCCTCGGGGCCGGGCGTGATGTCGTGGATGTCCTGGCGCAGGAACGCGTTGATGGCGGGCAGGCCGGCGACCGCGGCGTCGACCTCGGGGTTCGCGCCGGGCTGGTACGCGCCGACCTCGATGAGCTCCTTGGCGTCGCGGTGCGCGGCCAGCACGCGCCGCAGCGCGGTGGCCTGGGCGCGCTGCTCGGGCGTGGTGACCCGGCTGGCGACGCGGGAGACGGACTCCAGCACGTCGATGGTCGGGAAGTGCCCGGCGGTGGCCAGGCGGCGGTCCAGCACGACGTGGCCGTCGAGGATGGAGCGGGCGGCGTCGGCGATGGGCTCGTTGTGGTCGTCGCCGTCCACCAGCACCGTGTAAATGCCGGTGATGGAGCCGACGACGCCGGGCCCGGCGCGTTCCAGCAGCCGCGGCAGCAGCGCGAACACGCTCGGCGGGTAGCCGCGGGTGGCGGGGGGCTCACCGACGGACAGGCCCACCTCGCGCTGGGCCATCGCGGTGCGGGAGAGGGAGTCCATCATCAGGACGCAGTCGGCGCCGGTGTCGCGGAAGGACTCGGCGATCGCGGTGGCGGTGAACGCCGCGCGCAGTCGCACCACGGGCGCCTCGTCGCTGGTGGCGACGACGACGACGGAGCGGGCCAGGCCCTCCGGCCCCAGGTCGTCCTCCAGGAACTCGCGGACCTCCCGGCCGCGCTCGCCGACCAGGGCGAGCACGGACACGTCCGCCGAGGTGCCGCGGGCGATCATCGACAGCAGCGAGGACTTTCCGACGCCGGAGCCGGCGAAGATGCCGAAGCGCTGACCGCGCCCGGCGGGCACCAGGGTGTCCAGGGCCCGCACGCCCAGCCCGAGGGGCTGGTTCACCCGCTGGCGCTGCAGGGCGGGCGGCGGGGCGGCGTGCAGGGGGGTGCGCGGGGCGGCGTGCAGGGGCTCGCCGCCGTCGAGGGGGTTGCCCAGGGCGTCCACGACGCGGCCCAGCAGCGCGGCGCCCACCGGGACGGTGGGGGCGCGGCGGGTCGCCACCACGGGCGCGCCGGTGCCCAGGCCGGTCAGGTGGCCCAGGGGCAGGCAGCGCAGGCGGCCGCCCTCGGCGGCCACGACCTCGGCGGGCACCGCGGTGCGGCCCTCGCCGAGCACGACGGTCTCGCCGACGGCGGCCTCCAGGCCGGAGACCTCCACCGACAGCCCGACGATGGAGCTGACCCGGCCGCGCACGAGGGGGCGGGCGGCCTCGGCGGCGCGGCGCAGCTGCGGGCGCAGCAGGTCGCGCACGCCGTCGGCGAGCGCCGAGGAGACCAGGGGGGCGCTCACGCGCGCTGCCCGGTCACCTCGGCGCTCCCGGCGCCCCCGGCGGCCGGAGCACCGGCCAGCGCGTCGGGCGAGACCAGGGCCTCGAGGGCGCGCGCGACGCTGGCGCGCAGGCCGGCGTCCACGTCGGTGTCGCCCTGCCGGGCGATCGCGTCACCCGGGGAGACGGTGGGGTCGGGCAGGAAGCTCACGCGTCCTGCATCGGCGGCGCCGGGGCCCTCCTTGAGCGCTGCCCCGGTGGCGTCGTCACCCGTGTGGACGTCACCCGTCAGGGCGTCCAGGTCGTCGGGGTGCACGCGCACCGTGACGGGGCGCTCGTCGTCCAGGGGGCGCAGGGCCCGCTGGACGGCCTCGTGGACCGGGGAGGCCATGAGGGTGACCTCCCGGTCCAGGACGGCGCCGGCCAGTTCCAGGGCGAGCTCGAGCACCGTGTCGGCCAGCGCCGCCACGGCGGGCAGGCGCTGGGCGCTGATCGCGTCGGCGGCCTGCCGCACGGCCGACTCGGCGCGCGACAGGGCGGCAGCCTGCTGCGCCGCGTGGGCGCTGGCGGCCGCCTGGGCCGCCTGGCGGGCGGCCAGGCGGTCGGCGGCGGCCTCCTCGGCGGCCTGCCGCATGCCGGCGGCCCAGCCGGCCGCCCAGCCGGCGGTCCGGGCCGCTTCGCGCTCGGCGCGAAGGGCCTCGGTGCCCGCCGCGCTGCGCGGCAGCCGGATGCCGGTGAACTCCCGCGGCTGCGAGGCGCCGCCACCGCCGGGGGCGGTGACGAACGGGCGCGGGCCGGTGGACGGGGAGGTGTCCGCGGGCCGGAAGGCCCGGGTGGTGCCGGCGCGGGTCTCAGGCCACGAAGTCATCGTCACCGCCGCGCGTCAGCACGATCTGGCCGGACTCCTCCAGCTGGCGGATGACCTGCACGACCTTCTGCTGCGACTCCTCGACGGCGGAGGTGCGGACGGGCCCGAGCATCTCGATCTCGTCCATGAGGTTCTCGCGGGCGCGCTCGGAGACGTTGCGCAGGATCTTGTCGCGCACCGAGTCCTTGACGCCCTTGAGGGCGGTGGCCAGGTCGGCCGTCTCGACGCCGCGCAGTACGAGCTGGATGGCGCGGTCGTCGAGGGTGGTGATGTCCTCGAAGACGAACATGAGCGCGCGGATCTCCTCGGCCAGCGGGGCGTCCTTGGCGGCCAGGCCCTCCAGGATGCTGCGCTCGGTGCCGCGGTCGGCGCGGTTGATGATGTCCACCAGGGGCTGCACGCCGCCGACGGCGGTGTTCTGCTTGGCCTGCAGGACGGTGGAGGTGCGGCGCTGGACGACGTCCTCGATGAGGCGCACGTACTCGGTGCTGGTGGCCTCCATCGTGGCGATGCGGTAGGCGATGTCGGCCTGCATCTCCGGGGACAGCCCGCCCAGGATCATCGAGGACTGGTCGGGGCGCAGGTGCGCCACGACCAGGGCGATGGTCTGGGGGTGCTCACCGGTGAGGAAGGTGAGGATCTGCTGCGGGTCGGCCTGGTGCAGGAACTGGAAGGGCTGCACGACCTGGGACTCGGCGACGCGGCCGAGGACCTCGGCGGCGCCGTCGGCGCCCAGGGCGCCCTCGAGCAGGGCCTGGGCGAAGTCCATGCCGCCGGCGCCGCCGCGCAGCGGCGCGGCGATCATCGAGTGGAACTCCTCCAGGACCACGCCGGCGACCTCCGGGGACACCGAGCGCAGGCGCAGGATCTCGGCGGTCAGCTCCTCGATCTCGGCCGGGCGCATGAGGGAGAGCACCTTGGCGGCGTTCTCCTGGCCGACCTGCACGAGCAGGACTGCGGCCTTCTGCGCCCCGGTGAGGGGCGCGACCTCGAGCTCGGTGGACGTCACGGCTCAGGACCTCCGATCGGCGAGCCAGCCGCGGAGCAGTTCCGCGACCTCCTCGGGCTGGCGGGAGACGAGTTCGACGACCTCGGTGCGGCGGGCCGCCGCGGCCTCCAGGGCCGGGTCGACGGGTGCTGCTTCGAGCGCCACTGGACGTTCGGCAGGTGCGTCGAGCACCTTGAGCTCGTCGTCGGCGGTGATGTCGCCGAGCGCGATGGGGGCGACGTCCAGGACGTCCACGGTCTCGACCTTGCGGCGGCGGAAGGCCACCAGGACCACGATGAGCATGACCAGGACCAGCAGGGCCAGCGCGCCGGTCTTGGCGTAGCCGATGAGGGCGTCGCGCTCCTCCTGCGCCTGCTCGGCCGCCAGGGCCTCGGCGGCCGCGTCGGCGGCACCGGTGTCGAAGGCGATCTTCTGCACGGTGACGGTGTCGCCGCGGGCGGGGTCCAGGCCGGCGGCCTGGGTGACGAGCTGGGTGATCGCGTTGACGTCGGCGGCACCGGCGTCGCCGGCGTCGATGACGACGGCGACGGACTGGCGCTCGACCTGCCCGGGGGCTTCCTTGGTCGTGGTCTCGATGCGGTTGATCGAGTTGTTCAGGGTCTCGGAGGTCTTCTCGTACCCGCTGGTGCCGTTCTCGCCGGCGGGGACCTGGATGTTGTCCGGGCCCAGCACGCCGGTGGCCGCACCGGCGGTGCCGCCGGTGTACTTCTCGACGTCGGTGCTGCTGACGAGGGGGTCGATCTCCTCCGGCTGCTCGTACACCAGGGAGTTGCGGGTGGTGTCGTCGAAGTCCAGCGTCGCGTTGACGGTGGCCTTGACGTTGCCCTCGCCGAGGACGCTCTCCAGCATCTGCTGCAGGTTCGCGCTCTGGGCGGCGTTGTAGTCGCTGGTCTTCTCCTGCTGCGCGGAGCTGCCGGAGTCGTCGGTGGACAGGGTGCGGCCCTTGTCGTCCACGACGGAGACGTTCTCGGGGTCCATGCCCTCCACGCCGCCGGCGACGAGGTTGACGACGGAGGTGACCTGGTCGTTGGACAGCTGCTTGCCGGGCTTGAGCTTGACCAGGACCGATGCGGTGGTGGGGGCCTGGTCGTCGAGGAAGACGTCCTTCTTGGGGATCGCCAGGTTCACGACGGCGGACTCGACGCCGTCGATGGACTGGACCGTCTGCTCCAGCTCGTTGGCGAGGTCGCGCTGGTAGGCCTTCTGCTGCACAAACTCCGAGGTGGTGACCCCGGACTGCTCCAGCAGGGAGTAGCCGGACTCGGTGTCCGCGGGCAGGCCCTCGCCGGACATGGCCAGGCGCTCGTCGTAGACGAGCTCCTGCGGCACCATGATCGTGGTGCCGCTGTCGGCGAGCTCGTAGGCCACGCCGTCGGCCTTGAGCTTCTCGACGATGGCGCTGGCGTCGGTCCCCGAGAGGTTGGAGAACAGCGGCGCGTACGTCGGCGTGGACGCCCAGCGGGAGAACGCCAGCCCGCCGGCCACCAGAGCGACGAGCACCGCGATGACGACGGCCTTCTGGCCCGCGGAGAAGGTCTTGAAACCCTCTCCGAAGCGCTTGGCGCCGTCGACGATCGCCGCGGGCCCCTTGCTCTTCGCCATCAGATCTGCATCCTCATGATCTCGTTGAACGCCTCGACGGCCTTGTCACGGACCGCCACGGTCAGCTGGGTCGCCAGCTGCGCCTCGTTGCTGGCGATCATGTAGTCGTGCACGTTCGTCAGGTCGCCGGTGGCGGCCCTGACAGCCAGGTCATCGGCGTTCGACTGCACGGACTGGAGCTTGTCCAGGCCACCGGAGAGCAGCGTGGCGAAGTCGGTGCCGGAGGCGTCCCCGACCGCCCCGGTGCCGGTGGTGCCGGTGACACCGGCGAGGTTGGCGATGCCCGTGGTGCCGGCGACGACCTGGTTCCCGGTGGTGACCCCGCGGGTCATCTGGGCGTTGTCCGTGTTCTCCAGGCCCTGTCCCCAGCCGACCGCCTGGGTGCCGAGGGAGCCGCCGACGGCGCCGATCGATTCGATGCTCACCGCGCTCACCCCTTCCCGAGCTGCAGGGCGGACTGGTAGGCGTCCTTGGCCGCGGTGATGGTCTGCAGGTTCGCCTGGTAGGCGCGCTGAGCCATGATCAGGCTCGTCATCTGCGTGCTCATGTCGATGTCGGGGTACTTCACGTACCCGTTCTCGTCGGCCAGCGGGTGGTCCGGCTCGTGCACCATGCGGCCCTCGGGGCTGCCGGTGACGATGCCGGCGACCTGCGTGCCCTTGCCGTCACCGGCCTCGGTGGCCACCACGTAGCGCGCGGCGAACGCGTCCTCGTCGGTGCGCTTGGCGGTGTTGATGTTCGCCAGGTTGTCGCTGACGGCGTCCATCCACTTGCGGTTCACCGTGACGCCGGTGCCGGCGATGCCGATCGCGTCGAAAATGCTCATGTCTCGGGGGCTCCGGGTCAGGTGGCGGGGACGGGGAGGCGGGCGGCGGGGCGCGTCATCAGCGGCCCATCGCGGTGCGCAGCAGCGAGTACTTGGAGTTCAGCGCCGACAGCGCCGTCTGGTAGCTCAGCCCGGTGGAGATGTTGGAGATCGTCTCCTCGTCGAGGTTGACGTTGTTGCCGTCCTCGCGGGTGGGCTCCAGCGACTTGGCGGTGGTGATGCCGGAGGTCGCGGCGGCGCGGGCGTCGCCGGAGGAGACCGCCCGGGACAGGGACGCCTCGAAGGAGACCTTGTTGGCGGTGTAGCCGGGGGTGTTGATGTTGGCGATGTTGTCGGCGATGGCCCGCTGACGCGCCTGCAGACCGTCCAGCGCTGTGTGCAGCGCGACACTGGTGAGATCGGGCACGGGGCAACCCTCCGACGGGCCCGGCGGCACTGCTGCCACCCGGGGCGTTGAACTCGTACGTGGCCGTCCTGGCCGCTTCCCGGTGCTTCCTGCACCCGAGCACTCAATCGGCCCACCGGGCGATCCCCTTGAGGGCGCGGGCCCCGCGGAGGCCGGTTCCCGGGCCGATCGGCGCCTGCTCCACCCGTTCGGCCCAGCCCTCGCCGGCCGGTCACCGAGCGTGGGCGCCGGCGATCCGACCGGGTGACGTCGCTGCGCCCCGGTCCGCCCCGGCCGGAGCAACCGGTGCGCGCAGCGTGCTCAAGCCGCGCGCCGCGCGCGTCGAGAAGAGGGCAGCGATCGACCCGCCGCCGAGCGCGGCGAGCGCCGCCCACCCCGTCAGCCACCTGAGGCAGGACATGACGCTCATCGACGACCAGCCGAGCCCGCAGCAGTCCCCCGACGTCCCCGGCACCGCCGTGGACAGCACCGCCCTGGAGGGCACCGCTCTGGACGGCACCGCCCTGGACGAGGGCCTGCTGCACCTGGCCGGGCAGGCCCGTGCGCTGGCGGAGCAGGAGGCGCAGGAGCACCGCGCCGGCACCCTGCACGCCCTGGAGGGCGCGCTGCGCGCGCAGGACGACCTGGGCCGCTGGGCCGACTGCGACCTGTTCGCCGTCCTGGACGTCGACGGCCCCGGCGCCCCGGCGCGCGAGCGGCGCAGCGTGCTGCGCTCCGGTGCGCTGCGCACCGTGCTGGTCTTCGCGCCCGTCATGGTCACGTGGGCGGGCCTGCTGTTCGCGGGGCGCGCCTACGGGCAGATGACCGCCGCCGGCGAGGCCGAGCAGGGCCTGTCGTTCCTGCAGCTGTGGCTGGACGGCTTCGGCGGGCGCACCTTCTTCTCCCTGGACCGCGTCGCCGAGATCGCCGTGGCGCTCATCGCCGCCGCCATCGCGGTCAGCGTCGCCACGGACCGCCGCCACCGCGCCGACGACGAGGCGGCCGCCGCGGCCGACGCCGCGCACCGGCACCGCCTGCGCGCGCTGGCCTCGCGCACCACCCTGGCCCTGGCCCCGCACCGCAGCAACGCCGCCGAGCAGCTGGGTGCCCACTTCGAGCGCGGCCTGACCGAGCTGGGGCGCCTGGTCGCCGAGACGATCCGCCTGCACGCCGACACCAGCACCCTGGTGGGGCACGTGCGCGCCGCGAGCTCCACCGCGATCGAGGCGGCCGGCGCGGCGAGCACCGGCGGTGAGCGGGTCGCCGAGGCGGCGACCCGCCTGGAGTCCGCGGTCACCGAGGCGATGGGCAACCACCGCGAGCAGATCGCCGCCGACCGCGCCCAGCACAGCGCGGCGCTGCGCGACTCCACCGACCGCCTGGAGCGTTCGCTGGGCCAGCTGGAGAAGGCCAGCGCCGAGGCGCTGCGCGAGAGCTTCGCCAGCCGCGACCGGGTCCTGGGCGCGGTGGAGGGCGTCACCACCTCGGTGACGCTGCTGTCGACCGAGACCCGCGCGGCCATGGCGGACCTGGCCGCCTCGGCGCGCGACATGAGCAAGCACAGCGCCGACTTCGGCGAGCAGGTCACCGGCCACCTGCAGGCCCTGAGCACCACCGCCCGCGAGTCGGTGGAGAAGATCTCCACCGCCTCCGCGGAGGTCACCACGGAACTGACCCGCACGGCCGCCGCGCACGTGGAGCGCCTGCAGGGCACCGTGCTGGACTCGATCGAGAAGGTCACCGCGGTCACCGGTGACGCGTTCAGCGAGCACGTCGCGGCCTCGGCCGCGCAGGCGGCGCGGACGATGGAGACGCTGCGCGCGGACGTGCAGCGCACCTCCGAGGCCGCCGAGCGCGCCCTGGGCGCGGCGGTGCGCGGGCTGGACGACGCCGCCGACGAGCAGCAGCGCCGCTCGCGCCACGACGAGCGAATGGCGGCCCTGCTGGAGGCGCAGAACGCCGTGCTGGACACCTGGCGCGGGGTGGAGGCTCGCCTGGACGCCGCCGCGCACGACATGCGCGGGGTGCCGAGCTGGCTGGAGGCGGTGCAGCACGAGCACGCCGACGCCACCGGCCGGGCGCTGGCCAGCCTCGGCGCGGCGCTGGAGGACGCGGTCTCGTCGAACGTGCGCGAGACCCTGGCCATGGCGCAGGACGACCACGTGCGGCAGGTGAACCGCGCCTACCGCGACGCGAGCCGGATGATGCAGGAGGAGCTGACCGGCAGCATCGGCGCGATGCTGGAGGCCGTGCCGCAGCAGGCCGCCTCCCAGGCTGCGCAGCGCGCGGCGCGCGAGGCGGCCCGCGAGGCCGCTCACCACGCGGCGCACGAGGCTGCGCAGCAGGCCGTGCAGCACGCGGTGCGGCAGGTCGAGCAGCAGGTGGAGCGTCAGGTCGAGCGGGAGGTGGGGCGGCAGGTGGCGCAGCAGCGCAGCGCCGAGCCGCAGCCGGTGCGCCGGCCGGTGCGCCCCGCCGCTCAGACCGCGACCCAGCCCGCGGCGCGCCCCGCGGTGCGCCCCGCCGCTCAGCCGGTCGCCCAGTCCGCCGCCCAGCCCGTCCCGGCCCGTTCCACCGCCGCTGCCGCCGCACGGGTCGCCCCGGCGGCGCAGGCCGCGACGTCTGCGTCGCCGCAGCAGCGGGTGGCGGCGCGCTACGCCGCGAACGGCTACCCCTCGGACGGTTACCCGTCCGAGCGCCACGCGGGTGCGCCGCCGGCCGCCCGGGTCGGTGGGCGGGTGCCGCCCGCCCGCGGTGCGGACGCCGAGCCGCAGGAGGAGTTCGTGGCGGCCGCCGCCCGCACGCTGAGCCCGGCGGTCGCCCGCCGCTACCAGGGGGTGTCCTCGTGAGGCGCCGGGACACCTCGCACAGCTTCGCCGGCTGGGTCTTCGCGGACGCGCTGCTGGCCATGACGATCATCGGCCTGGCGGCCGGTGGTGCGGTCAGCGCCGGCGCGGAGCCGCCCGCCCCGGTCGCGGTGGTCGCTCCCACGCCGACCCCGGTGCCGACGCCCGAGCCGGCTCCGCCCGCCCCGCCGGCCCCCCCGGCCGACGGGGTGGCGCAGGCGCCGGTGGTGCTGGAGCTGCCGCTGCGGGACGCCTCGGACGAGGCGGTGCGCGCGGCGGTGGCCGGTGCGGTCGGCGACCTGGCGGCGCAGGGCCGCCGGGCGGCGTTCGTGCTGACGTTCGGCACGGCGTCGAACCCCGCGGCGGGCACGGCGCTGGCCCGGCGGGTCAACGCCCAGCTCGACACCGCCGCCGGCGAGGTGTTCGCCGGCTCGGCCAAGCGCGACTTCTGGCGCGCGGTCAACGCCAGCTCCCCCGAGGCCGGCGTGGTGCGCCTGGAGGTCTACCTCCTGCAGCAGTGACCTCCCCCACCCCCACCCCGTCGTGATCTTGCACGGTTGAACGCTCACGCGTGCAAGATCACGGCGGGGTGGAGGCGCGCGGGGCGGCGACCCGGCGCCCCGTGCGCGGGTCAGCCGGCGAAGGCGCGCCAGCTGGAGGTCAGCCAGGGCACCGCGATGGCCAGGGTCGGCACCCCGAGCACGCACCCGGCGGCGGTGTAGGCGGCCGCGGCCAGCCCGCGGTGCGGCGAGCGCCGCCCCGGGCGCTCGTCGGTGCCCTCCGGGGTCTCGTCGGCCAGCCGGCGCACCCGGGTGACGGCGTCGGCGCCCACCCGCAGCCCGCCCTGCCCGTCGGCGTCCTCCCCGCCGCCCTGGCCGGGCGCGGAGGCCAGCTGCACCAGGGCCCGGGCCAGCGGCAGCGAGCCGGTGCGGCGGCGGGCGGCGTCGTCGGCGAGCATCTCCACGAGCAGGCGCACGGTGTCCAGCGCGGTGCGGGAGGAGACCACGCGCGGGAACGCGGCGTGCAGGACGGTGAAGGCCTCCAGGACGAGGTCGTGGCGGGCGCGCAGGTGCGCCTGCTCGTGGGCCAGGACGGCGCCGACCTCCTCGGGGCTGAGCTCGCGCAGGACGGCGTCGCTGATGACGACGCGGTTGCCGCCCACGCCGGGCACGCAGTAGGCGACGCGGGCCGGGCCGGTGAGCACGCGCAGCACCCGGGCGCCGGCCTCGCCGAGCAGCGCGCGGTCCACGGCCGAAGCGGCGTCGCGGTGGTGCAGCAGGTCGACCATCTCGCGGTGGTGGCGCCGGCGGCGTCGGGTGCGCACGCCCACCAGGGCGGCCACGGCCCAGAAGCGCACGGTGACGACGGCGACGAGCGCGGTGCCCAGGCCGATGAGGGTGGTCTGGGCCAGGCCGTGCCGGGCCAGGAAGGGCAGGCCGGGCTGCTCGGTGAACAGCATCGTCAGCGACGACAGCCCCGCGCCCAGGGTGGCGAGCACGGCGGCCAGCGCGACGGACTGCCACAGGACCAGGGCGGCGCGCGGCACCCGCCACGTCCAGCGGGCGCGGGCCAGCAGGGCGGGCACGGGCCCGGCGAGCAGCACGGCCAGGGCCGCGAACCAGAAGGCGGTCACCGCCGGCTCACCACCCCGGGCCCGGTGCCCGCGCGGGGCGCCGGCACGGGCTCACGGAGCGGGGGCGGTCTCTCCCCCGCGCGGCGCCCCCTGGGACAGCGCGTCCAGCGCCTCGCGCAGGGCAGCCGCTTCGGCCGGTGAGACGCCACCGACGAAGTGCACCAGGGCGGCCTGGCGGGTGTCCACGGCCTCGACGTCGCCGAGGGCGTCGAGCATGAGGTCGGCGACCATCTGCTCGCGGCTGGCGGCGGGACTGTAGCGGAAGGCGCGGCCCTCGCGCTGCTGGCGCACGACGTTCTTCTTGGCAAGGCGGTCCAGGACCGTCATCACGGTGGTGTAGGCGATCTTGCGGTGGGCGGCGAGCTGCTCGTGGACCTCGCGCACGGTCAGCGGGGTGCCCGCCGACCACAACCGGTCCATGACGTCGCGCTCGAGCTCTCCCAGTGCCACGAGGGCATGGTACGCGAATCGCTGTGACGAACGCGACTCGTCGTACTACCTCCTGTCGTAGCGATTCCGGACCGACGGACCTATCCTGGACACATCTACGACAGCACGTAGTTGGCGGCCCGCCGCCCCCTCCGAGACCACCGAGGCACCCGCGTGGACACCGAGCTCCTGACCCGGCTGCAGTTCGCCGTCACGACGCTCTACCACTACCTGTTCGTCCCCCTCTCGATCAGCCTGTCGCTGTTCGCCGCCCTGCTGCAGACCGCCTCCGCGGTGCTCGCCCGGCGCGGCGCCGCCGAGCGCGCCGCCACCTTCGGCCGCCTGGCGCTGCTGACCGGCAAGCTGCTCATGGTCACCTTCGCCGTGGGCGTGGTCACCGGCCTGGTGCAGGAGTTCCAGTTCGGGCTGTCCTGGAGCGAGTTCGCGCGCTTCTACGGCGACGTGTTCGGCCCCACCCTGGCCGTGGAGGGGATGCTCGCCTTCTTCCTGGAGGCGACCTTCCTGGGGCTGTGGTGGTTCGGGCGCGACCGGCTGCCCGGCGCGGTGCACCTGGCCACCATCTGGGTGGTGGCCGTCGGCACGACGATCTCCGCGTTCGTCATCCTCGCCGCGAACTCCTTCATGCAGAACCCGGTCGCCTACACGATCGACGAGGCCACCGGCCGCGCCCGCCTGGGCAGCTTCCGCGACCTGCTGCTCAACGAGGTGAATCTCGCCGCGTTCCCGCACACCCTGGCCGGGGCCGTGATGGCCGGCGGCGCGCTGGTGATGGCCGTGGGCGTGTGGCACCTGCTGCGCGGCGGGCACGAGGCCGGCTCCGAGGGTTTCACCGCCTTCCGCACCTACTCGCGCTTCGGCGCCTGGGCCACCCTGGCCGGTGGCGCGCTCACCGCCGTCACCGGTGACCTGCTGGGAAAGGTCATCACCGTCGTGCAGCCGATGAAGATGGCCGCCGCCGAAGCCCTGTACGAGACGACGACCGCGGCACCGTTCTCGGTCTTCGCCTACGCCCCACCGGGATCGGACCGTCCCACGTTCAGCGTGGAGGTCCCCGGGCTGCTCTCGTTCCTGGCGAAGGGCTCCTTCACCGCCGAGGTCTCGGGCCTGAAGGAGCTCCAGGAGTCCTACGCCGCGCAGTTCGGCCCCGGCGACTACACGCCCTGGATCCCCGTGGCGTTCTGGAGCTTCCGGCTGATGATCGGCGTGGGGATGCTCGCCGCCGCCGTGGCGCTGGTGCACCTGTGGGTCACCCGCAAGGGGCGCCCGATCGCGGTGGACACCCGCCTGGCCTCCACCGTGCTGTGGTCGGTGCCGGTGCTGCCGCTGCTGCCGCTGGCGGCGAACTCCTTCGGGTGGATCTTCACCGAGACCGGCCGCCAGCCCTGGCTGGTGTTCGGCCTCTACCGCACCGCCGACGGCGTCTCCCCCGGCCTGAGCGCCGGCGAGGTCGCCCTCAGCCTGATCGCCTTCACCGCCGTGTACGGCGCGCTGGCCTGGGCGTGGACCGTCCTGGTGACGCGCCTGGTGCGCGGCGGACTGCCGGCCGCGCCGGTACCGCGCGAGCACGCCGCCGAGGACGACGACGCCGACGTCGCCCTCACCTACTGATCCTCACCTGCGCACCCTGGAACTGGAGCTTTCGTGGACCTGCCCGTCATCTGGTTCGGCATCGCCGTCCTGGCCTGGGTGCTGTTCTTCGTGCTGGAGGGTTTCGACTTCGGCGTGGGGTTCCTGGGCCCGCTGCTGGGCCGCACCGACGCCGAACGCGGCGCCGCCGTGCGCACCGTCGGCCCGGTGTGGGACGGCAACGAGGTGTGGCTGGTCGCCGCAATCGGGGTGATGTTCGCCGCGTTCCCCGACTGGTACGCCGCGCTGCTGTCGGGCCTGTACCTGCCGATGGTCGCCGTCCTGCTGCTGCTGGCGGTGCGCGGGGTGGCGCTGGAGTTCCGCGGCAAGCACGACTCGGCGAGCTGGCACGCGCGCTGCGACGCCTTCCTGGCCGCCTCCTCGCTGCTGCTGGCGGCCACCTGGGGCGCGGTGCTGGGGGTGCTGGTGGACGGCCTGGCCCTGGCCGCCGACGGCGAGGTGCACGCCGGGGCCGGCGCGCTGGGCGGCCTGACCCGGTCGCTGGAGCCGATGCTCAGCCCGTGGGCGGTGCTCGGCGGCCTGGCCGGGGTGCTGCTCGCCACGGTGCACGGCGCGACGTTCCTGTCCCTGCGCACCACCGGGGTGCTGCGGGTGCGCGCCCGGCGCCTGGCGGTGGCGAGCGCCCCGGCCCTGGCCACGTGCGCGGTCGCGGTGTTCGTGGCCGCCGGCCACCCCGCCGTCGCGGCCGCCGCCGTGCTGCTGGCCGTGGCCGCGCTCGCCGCGTGGCGGCGTGCGGAGGTGCTCGCCTTCACCGCCTCCAGCCTGGCGGTGGCGGTCGCGGTGGTCGCGGTCTTCACCGCCCACGTGCTCGGCGGCCCCGCGGTGCTGCTGCCCAGCACCCTGAGCGCGGCCGGCGACGTCACGCTGCGCGGTGCGGCCGCCTCCGAGGGCGCGCTGGAGCTGATCTCCGTGGTCGGCGTGGTCGTGCTGCCCGGTGTGGTGGCGTACCAGCTGTGGTCGTACTGGGTGTTCCGCCGCCGCGTCGCCAGCGGTCCCGGCACGCCCGCCGGCCGCCGCAGCCGCCCGGTGCCGGCCGCGGCGGGGCGGTGACGATCCCCACGTCCTCCACCGCCCCTTCCCCCGCGGGAACCATCGTTCCCGCCCCCGGAAGCGCCCCTGCAGCGGCGGAAACCAGTGTTCCCGCCCCGACGGGGAGCGATCGGCGCCGCCCGCGCGGCCCGGTCGACGCGCGCCTGCTGCGGCACGCCCGTCCCGCGCGCGCCGGCATCGCGGCCGTGACCGCCGCCGAGACCGCCGCGGCCGCCCTGCTGGTGGCGCAGGCGTTCGCGCTGGCCGACCTCGTCGTGTCGCTGTGGCGCGGTGCCGACGCCTCCCGCGCGCTGGTGCTGCTGGGCGCCGTGGTGGCCGCGCGCGCGGTGACGTCGTGGGCGGCGACCGCCCTGGCGCAGCGCACCGCGAGCGCGGTGCGCGCCGACCTGACCCGCCGCGCGGGTGAGCGGTCCCTGCAGCTGGGGCCGGACGGGGTGCAGCGCTTCGGCGCGGCCCGGCTGACGGCCCTGCTGGTGCAGGGTCTGCCCGCCCTGGACGGCTGGTTCACCCGTTACCTGCCGGCGCTGGTGCCCGGGGCGCTGCTGCCGCCGGTGGTGCTGGTGCTGCTGGCGCTGCTGGATCCCGGCTCGGCGCTGACGGTGGCGCTGACCCTGCCGCTGGTGCCGGTGTTCGCGGTGCTGCTGGGCCGCGCCACCCAGGCGCGCGCGCAGCGGCGCTGGCGGGCGGCGCGCACCCTGTCGGCGCACTTCCTGGACGTGGTGCGGGGTCTGCCGACGCTGCGCGCGCACCGCCGCGCCGGCCGGCAGGTCGAGGCGGTGGCGGCGACGACGGACGCGCACCGCCGCGCCACGCTGGGCGTGCTGCGGGTGGCGTTCCTGTCCTCCACGGCACTGGAGCTGGTGGGCACCCTGTCGGTGGGCCTGGTCGCGGTGACGGCCGGCATGCGGCTGGCCGGCGGCGCCCTGGACCTGCGCACGGCGCTGCTGGTGATCCTGCTGGCGCCGGAGGCGTACCGGCCGCTGCGGGAGGTGGGGGCCCGCTTCCACGACTCCGCCGACGCGGGCGCCGTCGTGGACGACGTCGACGCGCTGTTCACCGCGCCCACCGCCTCCCCGCGCGGTGGCCGGACGGACGGGCTGCGGCTGCGCGGGGTGCGGGTGCTGCGCGCCGACGGCACGGCCGTGGTGGGCGGGCTGCGGGGCGTGGACCTGGACGTGGCGCCGGGTGAGCTGGTGGCGCTGGCCGGGGTCAGCGGTGCCGGCAAGTCGACGCTGGCGCGGGTGGCGGCGGGCCTGCTGGTGCCCGACACCGGCAGCGTCGTGCACCCGCTGGGTGCGGACGCGCTGGCGCACCTGCCGCAGCGCCCCACGTTCCCGTTCGCCCGCACGGTCGCCGAGGCGGTGTGCGCCGGGCGCGACGCGAGCGCCGAGGAGGTGGTGCGGGCGCTGGTGATGGCCGCGGCGGCCGACCTGGACCCGGCGCGCGCTCTCGGTGAGGGTGGCAGCGGGCTGTCCGCGGGGCAGCGTCAGCGCCTGGCGCTGGCCCGCACGTTCCTGGGGGTGCTGCTGGGCGCTCGGCGCCTGGTGCTGGACGAGCCGACCGCCCACCTGGACGCCAACGCCGAGCGCGCCGTGGTCGCGACGCTGCGGGAGCTGGCGGGCTCCGGGTGCGCGGTGCTGGTGGTCGCGCACCGCCCCGCCCTGCTGGCGGCCGCTGACCGCGTCGTCCCCCTGACCCGTCCCCTCGCCGACCCCTCCCCCGCGGAAACCAGTGTTTCCGCCCCGTCGAGCACTCCCGCGAGGGCGGAAACGCTGGTTTCCGCCCCGGGGAGGTGGTGGGTGTCGTCGGTGCGGGTGCGCGCGGCGCTGGCCGTGGTGGCCGGGGCGACGGCCGTGCTGGCGGGTGCGGCGCTGACCGCGACGGCGACGTGGCTGATCGTCACGGCGGCGGACCGCCCGCCGGTGCTGACGCTGTCGGTGGCGGCTGTGGTGGTGCGCGCCAGTGCGACCGCCCGCCCGCTGCTGGTGCTGGCCGAGCGGCTGCTGTCGCACGACGCGGCGCTGTCGAAGCTGGCGCGGCTGCGCGCGGCGGTGGTGGCGGCGCTGGTGCCGCGACTGCCGGGGCCGTTGACGCGCCGGCGCGCGGGCAGGTCCGGGGACCTGCTGGTGCAGCTCGTGCACGACGTCGACGCCCGGGTGGACGCGCTGCTGCGCTGGCGGCACCCCGTGGCCGCCACCGCGCTGGCGCTGGCCGTCGCGCTGGGCGCCGCGGCACTGGCCGACCCGGTGCTGGCGCTGGCGGCGCTGCCGGGGCTGGTGGTGGCGGCCGTGGTGGCGCCGCTGGCCGCCGGGTGGGCGGAGCGGCGCGCCGAAGCGCACCGCGACGACGTGGCCGCCTTGGCGCAGGCGGGCACCGAGACGGCCGCGGGGGTGGAGGACCTGCTCGCCGTGGGCGCCCCGCACCCGCTGGAGCCGTTGCATCGCAGCGTGTCCGAGCTGGCCGCCGGCGAGCGCCGGCGAGCGTGGGCGGCGGCCGGCACCGCGGCCGTGCAGGCGCTGGGGGCCGGGCTGGCCGTGCTGGGCCCGGCGCTGCTCGCCGGGGACTCGGGCGCGGGTGCGGCGTGGGCGGCGGCGGTGGTGCTGGGTGCGGCCGTGGTGGTCGAGGCCACCCGCACCCTGCCGGACGCGGTGCGCGCCCGGCACCGCGCCGCCCAGGCCGCCCGGCGCAGCGCTGAGCTGCTGAGCGCCCCGCCTGCCGCGACCGAGCCCGCCGCCCCGCGCACCCTGCCGGACGGCGGTGCCCGGGTGCTGCGGTTGCGCGGGGTCGTGGCCGGCTGGGAGGAGCCGGCGCTGCGCGGTCTCGACCTGGACCTGGCGCCGGGCGAGGTCGTCGCCGTGCGGGGGGCCTCCGGCAGCGGGAAGTCGACCTTGGGGGCGGTGCTGATGCGGTTCCTGGACGTGCGCGCCGGCACCGTCGAGCTGGACGGGGTGCCGCTGGGCGAGGTCGCCGGGGACGACGTGCGCGCGGTGGTGGGCCTGGTCGCCGACGACGAGCACGTCTTCGCCACCAGTCTGCGCGAGAACCTGCTGCTCGCCGCCCCCGGGCGCGCCGACGCGGAGCTGCTCGACGTGCTGCACCGGGTGCGGCTGGGCGACTGGTTCGCGGCGCTTCCGGCGGGCCTGGACACCCGCCTCGGCGACGGCGGCGCGCCCGTCTCCGGCGGGGAGCGGCGCCGGCTGGCGATGGCGCGGGCGCTGCTCGCCGACGTGGCGGTGCTGGTGCTGGACGAGCCGTCCGAGGGCTTGGACGCCGAGATGGGCCGGGCGCTGGTCGCGGACCTGGTGGGTGCGCGCGGGAAGCGCTCGGTGCTGCTGTTGGCGCACCGGGACGAGGGCGTGGACCTGGCCGACCGCGTGCTGGAGCTGCGCGACGGGCGGCTGACGGCCGTGGTGCCCCCCGCGGCGGGCTGACGGGCGCTAGCGTGCGGTGATGCGCCCTGCACGCACCGTCGCCGTCCTCGCCGTGAGCGCCTTGCTGGCCGCCGGCGCCACCGCGTCCGCCTCCGGTGCCGCTCCCCCGGTCGGCGGCCGCGACCGGGCCGTGGCACCGGAGCTGGCGTTGTCCGGGCAGCCGTACGTCTCGGCGATCACCGCGGTGAGCGCGGCGGACCTGCACGCCTCGTGGCAGCCGGGCTGCCCGGTGCCGCCGGAGGACCTGCGCGCCGTCACCGTCACGCACATCGACTTCACCGGTGCGAGCCGGCTGGGGCGCATCGTCGTGCACGCCGACGTGGCGCAGGCCGTGGCCGACGTGTTCGCCGACCTGTACGCGCAGCGGTTCCCGATCACGTCGGTGCGGCCGGTGGAGGCGTTCGGCGGTTCCGACGACGCCTCGATGGCCGCGGACAACACCTCGGGGTTCAACTGCCGGGCCACCACCGGCGGGGGTGGGTTCTCCGAGCACTCGTACGGCACGGCGATCGACGTCAACCCGGTGGAGAACCCGTACGTGAGGGGCACCACCGTGCTGCCGGAGGCGGGGCGCGCGCACCTGGACCGCTCCCCCGCACCCGGGCGGATCACCGCCGGTGACGCGGTCGTGGAGGCGTTCGCGGCGCGCGGGTTCTCCTGGGGCGGGGACTGGAACTCGCTGAAGGACTACCAGCACTTCTCGGTCTCGGGCGACTGACCTCAGCCGAGGAGTGCGGCCACGTCGATCGTCACGGACGCCACGCCGAAGGACACCTCGGTGGGCGGGTCGTCGCGCCGCAGGGACACGCCCCGCTCGATGTCACCGCCTGCCCAGCGGAAGGCGTCGAAGGTGCCCTCCAGCGGGTCGAGGACCCAGTAGTGCTCCAGGCCGGCCACCGCGTAGCGGCCGGAGGCGGTGACCAGGTCGTCGGCCCTGACGTCGATGACGTCGACCGCGAGGACGGGCGTGCTCGCGAGAGCTTGAGCGTCATGGGCCAGGTCGTCGTCGACCCGGTGCACCAGGACGTCCGGCACCAGTTCACCGGCGGAGGTCGTCCACGCCCACGACACGGTGGCCTCGTACCCGGTAGGCACGGCGTGCTGCAGGGCGCAGGCGGTGCGCAGCAGCGCCCGCTGGTGTCCTCGGGTGGGGCGTCGGGCCCCGTGCTGTCCCGGTACCGGTGTGCTCGTCACTGACCGCACCTCCTCGGCTCGGGAGCGAGCGTACGCACCGCGTGCGCCGGGGCCGCCGCACCACGGCGGCCCCGGCGGGCGCGCGGGCTCACACCCGGTCGAACACCCCGCGCTGGCGCGGCACGCTGGCGGTGGTGGTCACGGGCTGCTCGACCGTCAGCAGCCGGCTGGGCACCTCGGTCAGCCCGTCGACCGGCCGGCACACCGCGCCGGGCAGGACGCTGTCCTTGTGCAGCAGCCGCGCGGAGCGGTGGGTGCCGCGCACGACGTCGTCCACCCGCACCGCCATCGCCGGCACGTCCCCGGCCTCGCCGAGCAGACGGCGCAGCTCGTCGGTGTCGGCGCGCACCTTCTCCCCCGGCAGCACGCACAGCGCCCAGTCGGCCTCGACGTGGGCGAGGGCGGCCCGCTTGGCGCGCTCGCGGTCCTCGGCCCAGAAGCCGCTGACGACGGTGACCGCCGGGTGCAGGGTCGCGTCGAAGGCGGCGGTGCCGGGCGCGATGTGAGCGGCGGTGTCGTAGACGACGACCTCGTCGACGACGTCGACAAGGTCGCGCAGGTCGGCGTCCAGGGCGGGCGGGGTGGTGCTGCCCTGCAGGACCAGGCAGGCGGCGAGGCTGGGGCGGGTGCTCGGCATGGCTGTCTCCTCGGGCGTGAGCGTCATCACCAGGAGCATCGGTCGGGATCATGGAAGGGTTACGCGCCACGCCGCGGTCTTTACACACTGTTGACATGTGTTTTGCGATCGCGTGACGGCCTGCACGAACCCCGGACACCGTTCGCACCGGGCGCTCAAGACCGGCACGGGCCGCGCCGAGGAACCCGAGGTGGTGACGAACTCGACGGCGACGACGCCGCTGCCCGCTCCCCGGCAGGCGCGCCCCTCCCCGCTGGAGGCGCTGCTGGAGACGACGCGGCGCCAGATGGGCGCCGACCTGACGTACGTCGCCGCGCTCGGCGCCGACCCGGACGGCTCGCAGCGCCGGCTGCGCGCCGTCGTCACGCCGCTGCCGCTGCCGGTGCGCGCCGGGGACGCCGAACCCCTGGCGGGGACCCTGTGCGAGCGGGTGGTGCGCTCCAGCGCCCCCGTGATCGTTCCGGACACCACCGCCGACGCCGGTGCGGCCGGTGCACGAGCGCGCGGCATCGGCGCCTACGTGGGGGTGCCGCTGCACCGCCGCGACGGGTCCGTGTACGGGACGCTGTGCTCGCTGTCCGCGCGCCCCGACCCCGCGCTGCGCGAACGCGACGCGCAGGTGCTGCAGGTGATCGCCGGGATCGTCATGGACCTGGTCGAGGACGAGGACACCGTCCAGCGGCAGCAGCGCGCCGTGCTGGACCGCCTGGAGGCGCTGGACGCCACCGGCGGCCCGCACGTCGTGTACCAGCCGGTCGTGGAGCTGGCGACATCGCGGCACGCGGGCGCCGAAGCGCTCAGCCGTTTCCCGGCCGGCACCCCCGGCCCGGACGTGTGGTTCGCCGACGCCGCCGCCGTGGGGCGCGGCGCAGACCTGGAGCTGCGCGCGGTGCGCCGCGCGCTGGCCGGGCTGCTGCACCTGCCGGGGTTCCTCTCCGTGAACCTCTCCCCCGCCACCATCGCCGGGCCCGGGTTCGCCGAGGTGCTGACCGGTGTCCCGCTGGACCGCGTCGTCGTGGAGATCACCGAGCACGCCGCGATCGACGACTACGCGTGCCTGCTCGCGGCGCTCGCCCCGCTGCGCGACGCGGGGCTGCGGGTGGCGGTTGACGACACCGGCGCCGGGTACGCCAGCCTGCGGCACGTCCTGGCGATCCTGCCGGACTTCGTCAAGCTCGACATCAGCCTCGTGCGCGGCATCGACGCCGACCGGTCACGGCGTGCGCTGGCGGCCGGGCTGGTGACGTTCGCGGAGGCGAGCGGTGCGGCGATCATCGCCGAGGGCATCGAGACCGCCGAGGAACTGGCGGTGCTGCGCGAGCTGGGGGTCTCGCACGGGCGGGGGTACCACCTGGCGCGGCCGGCGCCGCTGGTGGTGCAGACCGCGAGTTGAGGCGCCGCCCCGCCGGGAACGACGAACGCCCCGGACCCGTGGGGGGTCCGGGGCGTTCGTCGTTCCCAGGTGCGTCAGAGCGCCTTGTCGATGAAGACGGGCGGGCGCTCGGCCCGGTCCAGCTTCGCCAGCCCGCGCCGCTGCGAACGGATCTGCACCATCGCCTCGGCGAGGCGCTCGGTGACGTCGGCCTGGCGCTGCAGCAGCGCGCGGGCGCGGTCGGCGAACTCCGCGGGGACGGGGCCCAGCAGGCTGGGGGCGACCCAGTCACCGACGGGTGCCTGCTCGGGAACGTCCTCGTCCTCGTGGTGTAGACGGTGGATGAGGTCCTCGGCGGCGTCGGCGTCGAGCTCCACGGCGCGCAGCGCGGAGCGCCACGCGTCGCGCCAGTGGTCCTCCGCGGTACCGGAGGCGTGCACGGCCGCGACGGGTGCGATGCCGGTCACGCGACCCCGTGGCCGGTGGCGGGCGTGGAGCTGAGGTGCTCCAGCGCCGCCTGGCGCCACGCCTCCGCGAGCGGCTCGACGGTGGTGGTGCGGCACGCCGCGGTGCGCTCGGCGTCACCGGCGACGTTCGCGCTCGACAGTTCCTGCAGGAGCCACGTGTAGAGGGCACGCAGCCCGGAGCCGCCCTCCCACTTCTCAACCTCGAGGCTGCTAAGCAGCTCGCGGATGATGTCCTGCGCGTGGACGAGGTTGACGTGCGCGGTCTCGCGGTCGCCGTCGCGCTGCGCCTGTTCGGCGCGCTGCAGGTCCAGGACGAGACGGTCGTACAGCATGACGAGGAGGGTGGCGGGGCTCGCGGTGGACAGGCTGTCCGCCAGGTAGCGGTTCGCCCGGGGGCGTCGGCCGTACGTCGTCGCGGTCATCTCAGGGGTCCTCCGGGTCTGTCGGGGTACTACCTGTCCATCGGCGCGAGACGCTGGGAATGCAGGGAACCGGCCGGCGATTTCGGGTTGCAGTGCTCAGCGGCAGGAACGGTCAACGGAAACGAGGAACGGGCTGGTGGAGTGCAGTCGCCCCCCACCAGCCCGTTCCTCGGGATTCCGCTCAGCCGTTGCTCGGCAGGCTGCCGAGCTGCCCGGCCAGCCAGGTGGACTGGCTCTGCAGCTTGCCAAGAGCGGTCTCCAGGGCACCGTAGTACTTCTGGTACCGCTCCTTCTTCGCGTCGAGCCGGGTGTCCCAATCCGCGATGCGGCTCGTCAGGTCCTTGATCGACGAGTTCTGCCCGTCGATCACGGACGTGAGCGTGCCGGTGGCTGCGCTCGACAGCTTGAGGTCGCCGATGGCTCCGACGGTCACCTCGCGCAGCCGCTCGACGACGCCCTTGCTCGTAGCCGTCGAGTCGGTGGCCTTGGCGGACACCAAGGCCTGCACCCCGGCAGGGTCCTTCGCGTAAGCCTCCAGGAACTTCGTCTTGTCGAACGTCAGCTCACCGTCGCGGGTGGACTGCAACCCGAAGGTCGCCGCCGAGGCTTGGGAATTACCCACGGCCGAGGTGACAGCGCTGAGGATCTGCGACTTCAGTGCCCGCAAGGTGCTGTCGCCGCGCAGGGTGCCACCCCCGGTGACCTTGCCGTCCGAGCCGACGACGCCGGCCCGGGACTGCAGGGTGATGTCCTTCAGCGCCGCGTTGGCGGCGTCCACGAGGGACTGAACCGCCGACGCAACGGCGTTGGAGTCGCGCCCGACGGACACGGTGGCAGCATCAGCCGTCCTCGCGGAGACGGTCAGGCTGACACCCGGCATGACGTCCGTGAACGTGTTCGAGGGCGACGTGAGGGTGATCTTGTCAGCCCCGAGCTCGAGCTTGGCGTCGGTCGCCGCCGAGAGCACCTCGTAGCCGGCAGGTTGTGCAGCCATGGTGGCGTAGTTGGCCCTGTAGGCCGCTCTGCCGTCGGCGGTCGGCTCGGACACCAGCTTGAAGTCGCCCTTCGTGGCACCGGTGTCCGCGGAGGTGATTTGGAGACGGTAGGTGTTGTCGCTGACGCGGATCGCCACCGCCTTGATCCCTGCGTTCTCCGCCTTGTTGATGGCGTCGACGACCTGGCTGAGCGTGCCGACCTGCGGCTGCAGGGTGACGTAGGAGCCGTCGGACCGAACGACGTCCAGCGGGAAGCCGAGCGTCGCGGTGTCGATCTCGCCGTCGGTGTTGAGCGTGAATGTGCCGCTGACGACCGATCGGGCCGATGCGAGGTCGGCGACCTTCACGTTGAGCGTTCCCGCTGTGGCGGAACTGCTCGCGGTCACGGTCACCGCACTGCTGGACGAGGTGGCCTTGGCCGGCGTCCACGCGGCGGCCTTCTGCAGGTTGTCCGCAGCGCTCTGTAGCGCCGACATTCTGGAGTTGACCGACTGGTAGGCGGTCACCTTCAACTGCGCGGTGCTGACGCTGCTCTGCAGGCGCGCCTTCGGCGCGGAGTCGACGGCGATGAGCTGCGAAATGATGCTCGTCGTGTCCATGCCGCTGACGAGCCCATCGACAGAAGCCATGATCCCCCTCCTTTCATGGGTAGGATCGGATGCAAAAAGGGACGGGGGGCACCGGGGTTCCCGGTGCCCCCCGCCTGGTGAGGTTCGGCTGGCTAGCTCATGTCAGCCGGCCTCGTAGCTCCGATGCTCAGCCGCGGAGCAGGGAGAGGATGTTCTGCGACGCGGAGTTCGCCTGCGCCAGCATGCTGGTGCCAGCCTGGGACAGGATCTGGTTCTTGGTGAACTTCGTCATCTCAGCAGCCATGTCGGTGTCGCGGATGGCCGACTCCGACGCGGTGATGTTCTCGATGGAGACGTTCAGGCTGCTCACCGCGTGCTCGAAGCGGTTCTGCACCGCACCGATGGTGGCGCGAGCGGTGGAGACACCCTTGAGCGCGTTGTCAACGTAGCGGATTGCCTTCTGAGCCTCGTCCACGTTCTCCGCGATGGTCGCAGTGTTGGACTTGATCAGGTTGATGTCATCCAGGTTGAGGCCAGCGGCGTTGAAGCCGGAAGCGCTACCCAGGACCTCGGTGGCACCCGGCGTCGCGGCAGTGCCCACGGTCACACCGGAAGCAGTACCCGAGCCCTCGGTGAACGCCAGGTCATAGGTGTCATCAACAGCCGTCTTCGCCTCAATGGCGATGTTGGTGCCCGTGACGGTGACGGTGAAGTTGTCGGTACCGATGGCAGAAACGATCGAGGCACCGATCTCGGCCGCCGTCGGCGTAGCGTCCAGGGTGATCGGGTGATCAGTCGCACCCACCGTCAGCTTGAAGTTCCCGCTGGCGGTCAGGGTGTCAGCGTCCAGAGTGATCTTCGCCTTGGCAGCAGGCACCGCGGTCACTGCGGCACCGAAGACCGTGTCATCCAGAGCCACGGAAATCTGCTCACCAGAGTTGGCGCCGACCTGGAACTGGCCCGTGTAGGAGCCGTCGAGGAGCTTCTGACCGCCGAAAGCGGTGGTCTCGGCGATGCGGGACAGCTCAGCCTTCAGCTGGCCGAACTCGAGGTTGGCAGCCTTCTGCGCGTCGGAGTCCTGCGAACCACCGTTCGACGCCTGAACCGCCAGGTCGCGCATGCGCTGAAGGATAGAGGTCGTAACACCCAGCGCACCATCGGCGGTCTGGGCGACGTTGACGCCGTCCTGAGCGTTGCGGACGGCCTGAGACATGCCGTTGATCTGCGAGCGCAGACCCTCGGAGACGACCAGGCCGGCCGAGTCGTCGGCGGCCTTGTTGATGCGGAAACCGGAGGACAGCTTCTCCAGCGAGCCGTTGAGCTGCTTGTCGGTCGCCTGCAGGTTGCGGTAGGAGTTGAACGCCGCGATGTTGTTGTTGACGCGAAGACCCATGATGACGATTCCTCCGTGAGTGGGGTCTGACTGGTTTACCTAACCGGTCCGTCCGTGGCCCGGCCCGTCAGGCTGTCGTGCCCGCCTGACACTCAATTCATCGGCCCGCAGCCGCCGGACCTGAGCGGGTCTTCGCGTGGCAAACGGGTGACGTGGGCGCCCCAGGAGCACCCCTCGTCACAAGAGCCCCAGAAGTGGCCTGGATGGCTGCAGCGAGGCGACCCGCGCACCGCGTCCGGTGTCCCCGGGGCATCTCGCTGCAGAGTCCCGGCCCGGCATTCCCCCGGGTGCGTCCACACCCCGCCCGGCGCGACCTGCACGGCCACCGCGTGTGGACAGCAGCTGGCGGACCCGCCCGACTGGGCACGCTGTCGCCCGTGGACCCCGTCACCGCCCCGGAGCGCCTCGGCGGCGCCGCCCGCAGCGTCGCGCTCCTGGGGCGCACCACCCGCCGGGCGCTCACGGCCGCGGTGCGTTCCGGCGAGGTGCTGCAGCCGGCACGCCGTCTGTACGTGCTGCCCTCCGCCGAGCCGGACGCCGTCGCCCGCGCCGCTGTCGACGAGGTGCTGTCCCGCGCCCCAGCGGCGTGAGCCTACGGGCTGCCCTTGTTCGTGCCCCTGCGGATCCCGCACGTCACCGCTCCCCGCGGCAGCGAGCGCACCTGGCCGGGTGTCGTGGTCAACCGCCGGCTCGTGCCGTCCGACGGCCACCGCACCGACGTGCTGCGCACCGTCCTGGACAGCCTGCACTGCCTGCCCCTCGCGGACGGCGTCACCGTCGCCGACGCCGCGCTGCACCGGGGCCTGGTGCTCCCCGGCGACCTGGCAGCGGCTCGCGACGCCCTGCACCCCAGCACCCTGCGCCGGAAGCACCTGCTCCTCGTCGACCCGCTGGCGATGTCACCGTTGGATTCGCTGGTGCGCGTCCACCTGGTCACCGCGGGCCTGCGGGTGCGTTCGCAGCTGCACCTGTCGGGCGTGGGGCGTGTCGACCCCCTCGTCGACGGCTGGCGGACCGTCGAACTCGACGGGCACGCCCACCACTCCCGCGAGGGCGCCTACAGGGAGGACCGCCGCCGTGACCGGACCGCGCTGCGGCAGGGTGCCGTGGTGCTGCGGTTCACCTATGAGGACGTGGCGCAGCGCGGTTCCCGCATCGCCGAGGACGTCAACCGCGTGCAGCGGCTCGGCCCACCGTGGCGGCCGCGGACTGGAACTCTGCACTGAGACGCCTCATCCACCACACCTGCGACACCCGAGTCGTCCCGGTGGAGAGTTTCAGCCCCGGCAACGACGGAGCGCCCCGCCACGAGGTGGCGGGGCGCTCCGGGGTGACGCAGACGCGGGTGGGTTCAGGCAGTGCGGGCGGCGACGGGCGCCGGCGCGGCGAAGGCGCCGAACGCCGACAGCGCCAAGCGCGCCTTGAAGTCGGACTGCGTGCCGACAGCGGCGTAGTACGCCTCCTTGCGCTTGACCGCAGGGGCCGAGCCGGTGACCGGCTGGACCATCTCCGGCGACAGGTGCGTGTTCATGCCGTCGCGCAGCATGGCCAGCGCCTCGGCGCGCATCTGTGAGATGCGGGACTCGGTGACGCCCAGCTCCTCGGCGAGCTCCGCCATGGGCCGCTCGGCGATGAAGTACCCCTCCACCACGATCCGCAGGCGCTCGGGCAGCGCGGCGATCGCGGAGCGCAGGTAGCCCAGGCGCTCGCGGTGCAGCAGCTCGGCCTCGGGGCCGGGGGTGTGGGTGGGCAGGTGGTCGTCGATGGAGCCGCCGTCGGCGGTGAAGCCCTGCATCGACAGCACCATGGCGCGCTGCGACTCGTCGCGGGTCTCGGTGAGCTCGCGCACCGACACGCCCAGCGCCGCGGCCAGCTCCACGGGGGTGGGGGTGCGGCCCAGCTGGGTGGTGAGCTGGTCCTCGGTGGCGTTGAGCTTGCGAGCGCGGGAGCGCACCCCGCGGGAGGCCCAGTCGGCGCCGCGCAGGTCGTCGAGGATGGCGCCGCGGATGCGGGTGTTGGCGTAGCGGGCGAACGGCACCCCGGTGGTGGGGTCGTAGCCGCGCGAGGCCTGGAACAGCGCCATGAGGCCCGCCGACGTCAGGTCGTCCCGGCTCACGTGGGAGGGCAGCCGGCCGATGAACTCGCTGGTAATGTAGCCGACGATCGGCAGGTGCTTCTCGACGAGCTCGGCGCGCTCGGCGTCGGTGAGCTGCACGGGGGTGCTGGCGGCGTCTGCGGTCACACCCGTTGTCTCGGGAGCGCTGCGCGTCACCTTGAGCGCCCGACAGGCGGACCTCCGCCGCGTCCGGCCCCCCTGCCGCACGGGCGGTGTCCACGCTCGGTGAGGACCCGGCGGCGACCGGGTGAACCGTCCCCCTGAGGGGCCGATCCCGTTCAGCACGCAAGCACTTCCGGCCGATGCTTACCCCGCAAGGCGCACCGGCCCCGAACCGGTGCGGCAGTGGTTCGAGAGACAGGAGTGGACGCCGTGAAGCCGTTGTACCGGGTGCTGCAGGACCTCGAGCACGCATCCCGCCGGGGCCGGCTGACGCCCTCGTTCATCGACGAGTACGCCGAGAAGCACGGCGAGCGCGTCAGCGCCCTCTACGCCCTGGCCGCGAAGAACTTCCTCACCGTCGCCCACGAGGACGGCCGCAACGACCACGTGCTGCGCGACCCCAACGAGAAGAAGCGCGGCGTCAACGCCGTCGTCGTGGCCTCCGCGATGGAGGACAACGCCCGTGAGATGCACCGCGAGCTGCGCAAGGCCCGCGACGACGGGCGCCCCTACGCGCTGCGCAAGCCCGGCAAGAACGCCTTCTTCATCCGCAAGCCGGGCGACTGATCAGGCGCCCCACAGGGCGGAGTCGTCGAACGACGTCAGCCACTCCGTGCCGCCGGGCCCCTCGTCGTAGCGCCGGCCCGGGCCGAGGGCCAGGCGGGTGAGCGTGCGGCCCTCCGGGTCGACGATCCAGTAGTTCGGCAGCTTCCACTGCGCGTACAGGTCCCGCTTGAGCAGGCGGTCAGCCGTGCGGGTCGAGGGTGACTCGACCTCCACGGCCAGCAACACGTCCGAGGGGTCGGCGTGCGCCCCACCCGCGGCGAGCGCCTCCTCGGCCGGGACGACCACGTCCGGGATGAGCAGGCGGTCGGTGGCCGCCCGACGCAGCACGTTGGCACCCGGGAGCACCACCCAGCCGGCCGGTGCGAGGTCGACCAGGTCGTGCGCCAGGCGGCCCACGAGCCGCTGGTGGCGCAGGTCCGCCAGGGGGGTCACGTGCAGGCTCCCGTCCACGATCTCCATGCGGGGGCCGTTCTCGTCCTCCGGCAGGTCCTCCACACGCAGTGGCCAGGTCATCTGGATCGACACGCTCACGACGCCACCCCCTCGGGCACAGGGTAACCAGGCCCCCCGGCCGCCGCCTCAGCTTCCACGGCCCGCTGCCGATGGGTGCGGCAAGGACGAGGGACGTCAAGGCGGTGCCACTGGGTGCCGAGGACGGGAAGGACACGCATGGCACTCGCCGAGGTCTCCGGCATCCTCTGGAAGGAGCGGGAGCTGATGGAGCTGCTCCTGTTCAAGCTGGAGGAGGAGCAGCTCGTGCTGGCCAGCGGCCGCACGCGCTGGCTGGCGCACGCCACCCGCGAGGTCGAGTTCGTCATGGAGCAGATCCGCTCCACGGAGGTCCTGCGGGCCGCCGAGGTCGACGCCGTCGCCGCCGAGCTGGGGATCGAACCCGGTCCCAGCCTCAACGCGCTGGCGAGCGCCGCTCCCGACCCGTGGGGTGATCTGCTGCGCGGCCACCGCGACGCGTTCCTCACCCTCACCGCGGAGATCCAGGCCCTGGCCGACGCTAACCGGGACCTGCTGAGCTCCGGCGCCCGCGCCCTGCGCGAGACGCTGCTCGGCCTGGACACCCCGCTCGACACCTACACCGCCCAGGGCAAGAACACGGCCGCGTCGGCCGGCGGATCACGCGCCCACTTCGTCGACGAAGCCCTCTGAAAGGACCCCTGACGATGAGCACCTTCTCCAGCATCAACCAGGCCAGCCGCGCCTTGTCCGCGGCCCAGCGCGGCATGGAGACCACCGGGCAGAACATCGCCAACGCGAACACCCCCGGTTACTCCCGCCAGCGCGTCGAGCAGTCCGCCGGCGTGCTGGCCCAGACGGGCCAGCAGGTGCAGCGCAACACCCCCGGCGACGGCGTCCAGGTCACCGGCATCGCCCGCGTCGCGGACGCCCTGGCCACCGCCACCGCGCGGCAGGATTCCGCGACCGCCGCCGAGCAGAAGACCGCCAGCCAGGTGTGGGCGGGCATCGAGACCGCCCTGGCCGACACCGGCACCTCGGGCCTCAGCAAGGACCTCGCGGACCTGTCCTCGGCGTGGAACGACCTCGCCAACGCGGGCGACGACGGCCTGGCGGCGGCCCGCTCGCTGGTCCTGAGCCGCACCGGGTCCGTCGTCTCGACGATCCGCGGCATGGACGACCAGCTGCAGTCCCAGTACACCGGTCTGACCGACCAGGCCCGCTCCGTCGCCTCCGACGTGAACCGGGCCGCGGCGAGCGTCGCGAAGCTCAACGAGGCCATCCGCAACACCCTCGCCGCGGGCGGCTCCGCCAACGAGCTGCTGGACCAGCGCGAGCAGCACCTGAGCACCCTGGCCAACGCCACGGGCGCGCGCACGGTCCAGCGCGACGGTGGTGTCGTGGACGTCTACGTCGGCAACGCCGCCCTCGTCTCCGGCGACAAGTCCTCCACGCTGACGATCGGCGTGCCCGCCGGCGCGAGCATCGGCGGGGAACTCACCACCACCGTCGGCGGGATGGCGGCGACCCCGGCCGCCGGCACTCTGAAGGGCCTGCTGGACGGCGCGAACACCACGCTGGTCGAGCAGAAGGAGGCGCTCGACGACTTCGCCACCACCTTCGCCAAGGGCGTCAACGACGCGGTGAAGCAGGTGGCCGGGAACGGCGACCTGCTCAGCACCACCGACTCGGGCGGCGGCACGGGCAACGCCGCGCGCGACCTCGCCCTGACCGCCACGGCCACCTCGTTCGCGGACAGCGCGGCCGGCACGGTCGACCGCGCCGCCGCCAAGGCCGCCGTCACCGGTCTGCGCACCGTCACCACGGCGTGGCGCAAGGAGGTCACCGACATCGCCACCTCGGCGCAGTCGGCCGAGAACCGCGCCGCGCTCGCCGAGCAGGTGTCGCTGAAGTCGGACGCGGCCCGCGAGGCCGTCTCCGGCGTGAACCTCGACGAGGAGATGACGAACCTGGTCGCCTACCAGCACGCCTACTCCGCCGCCGCCCGCGTCCTGTCGGTCATCGACGAGGCGCTGAGCACGCTCATCAACACCGTCGGCCGCTGACCCCCCACCCCCGACGACCTGACCCCAGGAGGTACCCCGTGCTCGGCCGAGTGACCCAGCGCAGCATCGCGCTGAACTCCCTGACCAACCTGCAGGCAGCGCAGGCCCGCAGCAGCAAGCTGCAGGAGCAGCTCACCAGCGGCAAGGCGTACGCCAAGCCGTCGGACAACCCCGTCGCCGCCGGCAACGCGCTGCGCCTGCACGAGCAGGTCGCCGTCAACACCGAGCACGCCCGCAACATCGGCGACGCGCAGGCCTGGATGACCACGCAGGAGAACGCCCTCGACGGCGCCCTCTCCGCGGTGCAGAAGGTGCGCGACCTCACCGTGCAGGCCGCCAGCACCGGTTCGAACGACAGCCGGGCCCGCGCGGCCATCGCCTCGCAGCTTCAGGAGATCAAGGGCCAGCTGCTCAGCAGCGCCAACACGACCCACATGGGCCGGGCGGTCTTCGCCGGCACCAGCACCGCCACCGAGGCCTACACCGAGGTCAGGGACGGCGCCGGAGTCGTCACCGGGTACACCGCCAACGACGACCTCAAGGCCGTGACCCGTGCGGTGGCCCCCGGGGTCGAGGTGCAGGTGAACCTGTCCGGCGCGGAGGTCTTCGGCACCGGCGCCGACTCGGTGTTCACCGAGATCGACGACCTGATCACCGCGGTCAACGGCACCGACGGCGCCGCGATCAGCGGCAAGCTGTCCGTGATCGACGACCGGATGGGCAAGGTCCTGAACGGCCTGGCCACCATCGGTGCCCGCGTCAACCAGCTGGACGCGCTGCAGGAGGCCGGCACGACCCGCGCCGACTTCCTCGCCGCGCAGCTCGACGAGGTCGAGGGCGTGGACCTCGCCAAGACCTTCGTCGAGTACAACCTGCAGTCCACCGCCTACCAGGCGGCGCTGCAGTCCACCGCCAAGGTCATCCAGCCCACCCTGCTCGACTTCCTCCGCTGATCCCCCTCAAGCCCAGGAGTTCCTAGAGTGACCCTCATGACCGACGCTCCCGTGTCCGCGCCCACGATCGAGTTCGTGGCCCCCATCGCGGGTCTGCCGCAGCACATGCGCTTCCACCTCGTCCCCCTCGACGAGGACGGCACGCTGTTCTCGCTGCGCAGCGTGGACGACACGGGCCTGCGCCTGGTCGTCGTGGCCCCGGGCCGCTTCTTCCCCGGCTACGCGCCCGAGATCGACGACGAGACCGTCGCCGCCCTCGACCTGCGCGACGCCACGGAGGCGGCGGTGCTGTGCGTGGTGAACATCGGGGACGACCCGGCGACCGCCACGGTCAACCTGCTCGCCCCGGTGGTCGTCAACCACCGCACGATGCAGGCCGCGCAGACGGTCCTGACGGGCACCGACTTCCCGCTGCGCGCGCCGCTGCGGCCGGTCGCCTGAGCCGCACCACCTGGACCGCACCGGTCCCGGGGGGGGGGGGGGGGGGGCCGCGCCCGCGCGCGGGCGGGGCCGG
>NZ_JBKBCT010000138.1:0-1760 GCF_050871525.1 Kineococcus auxinigenes
GACCCCCTCGCCACCGGCTAGGGGGTCGCGCTGCGTGGTGGCGCCACTGCACCGGGCAGCGACGCCCGGGTCAGCCGTTCGGGTAGCTGCGGGCTCCGTGCTGCGTCTCGATGCGCCGCAGCAGCTTGGCGATGTTCGTCTGCACCCCGTAGCGCCCGGTGCGCCCGGTGACCCCGACGGCTGCGGACAGCGCCGCCACGACCGGGCGCCGGACGGGCTCGGCCGTGGTGGCGGACAGGAGTGCACGCACGGGCCGCGCCAGGCCCGCCTCGAAGCGGGCCGGGTCGTACGGACCCAGCACGTCGGGGTGCAGCTCGTGGATGAGGCGCTGGTCCCAGCCCTGCCGCCTGGCCTGCTCCAGGAAGGCCTCCAGCGATCGCTCGTGGACGTGGTCGGCACGCAGGGTGCGGTCGAAGACGGCCTCGAGGCCCGCGCGCTGAGCCACCACCCCCAGGTGCTTGTCCTGGTGGTACCGCAGCCCCGGAGCCCCCAGGTGCGCCTGCAGGCCGAGGTAGTCCTCGCGCCGGAAGGAGACGTTGCCCATCCACAGGTTGGGCAGGACCGACGCCGGGTCGCGCTCCCACTTGCCGACCACACCGAGGTACTCCTGGGCGTAGAGCCGGGTCGTGAAGCTGCGCGGGCCGGGCCGCTCGGGCACGCGGGTCGGCATGAAACCCACGACCACGCGCCTCGGCGCCTCGGCGTGCCGCAGGGCGTGCCCGCGCACCAGGCCGGGGTGGAGGAGGACGTCGTCGTCGACGAAGAGGACGACGTCCGAGGTGGCCGTCTGGGCCGCGACCCACTGGGCGTTGGTCAGGCCCTTGTTCTCCAGGAAGAGGACCTGCACGCGGTCGTCCCCCGCCGTCGCCTCCCGCAGGAGCTCGAGCGAGCCGTCCCGCGAGCCGTTGACGACGAGGACGTACTCGGTGGCGTCCTGCTCGAGCAGGGCGGGCAGGATGCGCGGCAGCGCGTCGCGCCGGCCGTAGGTGCTCATCACCACGGCGGTGGTGGGCAGCACGGGCTCTCCTCGCCCCACCCCCGGCCGGTCCTCGGCCTCGGGGGCGGTGGGTCCTGCTTCCGACAACGGTCTTCTCCTCATCGTGAACGGCTGCCCCGAAGTTACAGGGCGACGGGGGTGCGGCGGGGGCTGCTGCGCACTCCCACCCCCTGATGGACCAGCGGGGCCGGACGATCGGATCGCCGCGTGATCGTCCGATCGTCACTGCCCGTCATGATCTCACCCGATCAGAGCAGCCGCGCGGGGATCGAGGATCCCCGGCGGGCGACGCTCCGTATTTTTCTCATGATTTCCAGGGAAGTGCTCTCCCCTCCCCTCAAGGCTCCACGCCGGGGACCGAGAACAAAGGTGTCGAAACACTTCCCGAAGAAATGAGATTCTGATGCGCTTCTCCCGCACGATCGCCACCGCCGTGGCCACCGCCGCCCTGGCCGGGTCCGCCGCCGTGTGCGTGCCCGCCTCCGCCGCCACGGCCTCGACCGTCGCCATCAACGCGGGAGGCAAGGCCCTGACCGCCTCGGGCACCGGCTACAGCGCCGACCAGTACGCCACCGGCGGGAACACCTCCACCCTGAGCACCGTCACCGGCACCAGCGACACCGCCCTGTACAAGGACGTGCGCTACGGCATGAGCGGCTACAGCATCCCGGTGGCCAACGGCACCTACGACGTCACGCTGAAGATGGTGGAGAACTACTGGAGCGCCGCCGGCAAGCGCGTCTTCGACGTCAGCGCCGAGGGC
>NZ_JBKBCT010000139.1:0-1229 GCF_050871525.1 Kineococcus auxinigenes
GGCGGTCTCAAGGGGTCAATGCACCACCTCGTCGAGCACTTCTGAGGGTGTCTTCCATCCCAGGGTCTGTCGAGGTCTGCCGTTGAGGCGGGCGGCGATCTCATCGAGATCTGCTTGGCTGAAGGTGCGCAGGTCGGCGTTCTTGGGCAGGTACTGGCGCAGCAAGCCGTTCGTGTTCTCGTTGGAACCGCGCTGCCAGGGTGAGTGCGGGTCGGCGAAGTAGACCTGGACGCCGGTGTCGATGCTGAAGCGGGCGTGCTGGGCCATCTCCTTGCCGTGGTCCCAGGTCAGGCTGCGGCGCAGCTGCTCGGGCATGCGCTGGACGGCGTGGGCCAGGGCGGGGCGGACCTGCTCGGCGGTGCAGCCGGCGGGCAGGGCCACCAGCATCACGAAGCGCGAGTGGCGCTCGACCAGGGTGGCGATGGCGCTGGGGCGGGTGCCGAAGACCAGATCGCCTTCCCAGTGCCCGGGAACCGCGCGGTCCTCGACCTCGGCCGGGCGTTCGCTGATGGGCACGGTGTCCACCAGCTGCCCGCGGCCCTGCCGCAGCCGCTTGGCGCGGGGGAAGCGCATGGCTCGCCCAGTGCGCAGCGCGGTGGTCAGCTCCTTGCGCAAGGCGCCTCTGGCCTGCACGAACAGGCTCAGGTAGATCGCCTCATGGCTGACGCGCATGGCTTCATCGTCGGGGAAGTCCACGCGCAGGCGGGCGGCGATCTGCTGCGGGGACCAGCCCTGGGCCAAGTCGCGCTCGACCCGGGTGCGCAGCGAGGCGTTCTGGGCGAGCTTGCACTGCTTCGGGCGCCGGCCGCGCTGCCAGGCGCGGGCCTCAGCGGTGCCGGCGCGGTAGCCGGCGCGCCCGCCGTTGCGGGCGATCTCCCGGCTGATCGTCGAGGCCGCCCTGCCCAGGCGCTGGGCGATCGCCCGGGTGCTCTCCCGCGCGGCGATGCCACGGCTGATCTCCTCACGCTCGGCCGCGCTCAACTGATGGCCGGCCCGGCGGCGCGCCGGCTGGCGCACCCCACCGGTCGCGGCCACGAAGCAGCGCACGCTGGCTGGGCGGTTGATGCCCAGCGACCGGGCGATCGAGCGCAGCGACTCACCCGCACGCCAGCGCACCCACACCTGGTCCTGCTGCTGCGGACTCAACCCGAAGGTCTGCACCGGCCCCACCTCCACACCCACCCCGCCATGATCAAAGAAGGGCGGTGCGTTGACCGGTTGAGACCGCC
>NZ_JBKBCT010000014.1:0-60720 GCF_050871525.1 Kineococcus auxinigenes
CGGGCCGCCCCCCCCCCCCCCCCCCCCCCCCCCCCCCCCCCCCCCCCCCCCCCCCCCCCCCCCCCCCCCCCCCCCCCCCCCCCCCCCCCCCCCCCCCCCCCCCGCAGGGGTGGGGGTTCACAGGGGGGTGACGGCGGTGAGCAGGTGGGTGCGGGCGCCGCCGCGGCTGCGCACGGCCGTGCGCCAGGCGCCGCCGTCCGGCCCGGGCACGCGCTCGTGCAGGTGCTCCACCGTCGCGGGCAGCAGCAGCGGCGCCTTGAAGCGCACGTCGGCGCGCACCGCGTCCGGCAGCCGGCCGTCCAGGACCGCCAGGCTGTGCGAGGCCGTCCACAGCCCGTGGGCCAGCGCTCGCGGGAACCCCAGCAGCCGCGCCGCCGGGGCGGCCAGGTGGATCGGGTTCACGTCGCCGCTGACCTCCGCGTAGCGCCGGCCGGTGTCCGCCCCCACCCGCCACCGCCCGACCGCGGCACCGGTCCCGGGGGGCGGCAGCTCCTCCTCGGCCGGCGGTACCGACCCCGGCAGCCGCGCCCCCGGGGCGAGGTAGCGGCTGGTGCCGGACCAGGCCGGCGGCTCGTGCGGACCCTCGGCGGCGCCGCGCACCTCGGTGACCAGTTCCACGACGGCGCCGCGCCGGTGCGGGTACATCGCCACCGCCCGCACCGACACCTCCAGCTCCTCGACGACCCCCAGCGGCCGGCGCTGGGTGAACCCCTGGGCGACGTGCACGAGGCCCAGCAAACGGAAGGGGAACGGCTCGGAGACCAGCAGCTGCACCTGGGCGGCGAAACCCAGCAGGTGCGGGTACGGCAGCGGCAGCCGCGAGCGCAGCGGGTACCCGCACACCCGCGACCACGCCGCCAGGCGGTCGGGGTCCACCCGCAGCCCGCGCTGCTCGTACCGCCGTCGGGGCAGGTCCACCGCACCGCGCGACCGGGGCACCACGAGGGAGCGCAGGTAGTTCACGGCCAGGGGCTTCGGGGAGCCCGGCACGGCGCTCACGCCCCCGTCAGGTGCTGGCCGCACACGCGCAGCACCTGCCCGTCGATCCCGCCGGCTCCCGGCGAGGCCAGCCAGGCGACGGCCTCGGCGACGTCCACGGGCAGCCCGCCCTGCTGCAGGCTGCTGGCGCGCCTGCCCACCTCGCGCGGCACCGGCGGCATCGCCGCGGTCATGGGCGTCTCGATGAAACCCGGGGCGACGGCGTTGACCGCCATCCCGCGCTGCGCCAGCGGACCGGCCAGCGCCTGCACGAACCCCACGAGCCCGGCCTTGCTGGCGGCGTAGTTCGCCTGCCCCTTCGCCCCGGCGAGGCCGTTGATGGACGACAGGCACACGAACCGGGCGCCCGGCGCGAGGGCGCCGTCGGTGCCGAGCAGCCCCTCGGTCAGCCGCAGCGGTGCTGCGAGGTTCACCCCGAGCACGCTGTCCCAGGCCTCGGCGTCGAGGTTCACGAACGAGCGGTCGCGGGTGATGCCGGCGTTGTGGACGACGACGTCGGCGCCGCCGAACCTGCGCCGCAGGTGCTCGGCGAGGACCCGCGGGGCGTCGGCGGCGGTGACGTCGAGCGTCAGCGCGGAACCCCGCACCCGGTTGGCGACCCGGGCGAGCTGCTCCCCGGCGGCGGCGACGTCGGCGCACACGACGTGCGCGCCCTCGCGGGCCAGGACTTCGGCGATCGCCGCGCCGATGCCGCGCGCCGCCCCGGTGACCACGGCCACGCGGCGCTCGCGGCCGGGTGCCGCGGCGGGGACGGCCGGCGCCGGTCCGACCAGCAGGGGCTGGCCGGAGACGAACGCCGCACGGGCCGAGCAGAGGAACTCCACCGGGGAGCGCAGGGCTCCACCCGCCCCCTCGGCGACGCGCAGCAGGTTCACGGTGGTGCCGCCGCGGGCCTCCTTGGCGAGGCTGCGCACCAGGCCGTCCAGGCCCTGCTGCACGGCGCGGGCTTCCACGCCGCCGGGCCCCTCGCCGGCCTCGGCGGGCACGGCGCCCAGCAGCAGGACCCGGCCGTTGCGGGCCGTGCGCCGGAACGCCGGCGCCAGCAGTTCCCGCAACCGCCCCAGGTCCTCGACGCGGCGGGCGGCGGTCGCGTCGACGACCACGGCGCCGAGGCGCTCGTCCCCGGCGGCGTCGAGGTCGGCGAGCACGTGGGCACCGGCGGCGGCCAGCCACACCGCGACGTCGTCGGCCACCGGGGCGGCACCTGCGCGCAGCACCACGGCGGGTCCGGTGAGGAACTCCTGCCCGGGGGCGTACCGGCGCAACCGCGGCGGCACCGGCAGCCCGAGACGCTTCGCCGCCGCGCCGCCCGGGCCGGAGGACACGAGGTCGCCGTACAGGTCGTCGGGGAACCCGGTGCGGGCCATCACGCCTCCACCAGCGCGGCGATGCCCTGCCCGCCGGCGGCGCAGATCGAGATGAGCGCGCGCCCGCCGCCGCGCTCGGCGAGCAGCTTCGCCGTGGTGGCCAGGATGCGCGCGCCCGTGGCGGCGAACGGGTGCCCGGTGGCCAAGGAGGAGCCGGCGACGTTGAGCGTCGAGCGGTCCACGCGCCCCAGCGGCCCGTCCAGCCCGAGCCGCTGGCGGCAGAACTCCTCGTCCTCCCACGCGGCCAGCGTGGCCAGCACGGTGGAGGCGAACGCCTCGTGGACCTCCACGACGTCCAGGTCGTCCAGGCTCCAGCCGTTGCGGCGCAGCAGGACCGGCACGGCGTGCACGGGTGCGGTGAGCAGCCCCTCGCCGCGGTGGACGTGGTCCACGGCAGCGGTCTGGACGTCGACGAGGTGGGCCAGGACGTCCAGGCGGTGCTCGGCGGCCCACTCCTCGGTGGCCAGCAGCACCGCGGCGGCACCGTCGGTCAGCGGGGTGGAGTTGCCCGCCGTCATCGTCGCGGGCGCCTCCAGGTCGCGGCCGAACACGGGTTCCAGCGCCGCGAGCTTGTCCAGCGTGGTGTCCGGGCGCAGCAGCCCGTCGCGGCGCACCCCCAGGTACGGGGTCACCAGGTCGTCGAAGAACCCGCGCTCGTAGGCGGCCGTGAGGTTGCGGTGGCTGGCCAGCGCCAGTTCGTCCTGCGCCTGCCGGCTCACCCCCCAGTGCGCGGCGGTGCGGGCGGCGTGCTCCCCCATCGACAGGCCGGTGCGCGCCTCGGCGTTGCGGGGGAACTCCGGCACCACCTGCCCGGGGCGCAGGCCCGCGAGCGCCTTCAGCCGGGCGCCGGGGGTGCGGGCGCGGTTCAGGGCCAGCAGGACGCGCCGCAGGCCCTCGTCCACGGCGATCGGGGCGTCGCTGGCGCTGTCGGCGCCACCGGCGATCCCGGCGTCCACCTGGCCCAGGGCGATCTTGCCGGCCAGCAGGGCGGCGGTCTCCAGGCCGGTGGCGCACGCCTGGGAGACGTCGAAGGCGGGGGTGGCCGGGTCCAGCGCGGTGGACAGCACGGCCTCGCGGGTGAGGTTGAGGTCGCGGCTGTGCTTGAGCACGGCACCGGCGACGACCTCGCCGAGGCGCTCGCCGGCCAGGCCGGTGCGGGCCACCAGGCCGTCGATCGCGGCGACGAGCAGGTCCTTCGCGGAGGCCTGCGCGTAGCGGCCGCCCGCCTTGGCGAACGGGGTGCGGTTGCCGGCGACCACGGCCACCGGGCGCACGGCCCGGGTGGTGCGGGGCGGGGGCGTGGGTGCGGTCACGGGACCTCCTCGTCGAGCCTGGACCGGGAAAACGTAACAGGTACCGGGGGTACCCGGTACCCGTCGTCCGGGGTACCGTCGAGACGTGGAACCCGTCACCGCCGACGCACCCGCCGCCGCCGTCGCACCGCGACCGGACGGCCGGCGCACGCGCTGGGCCGAGCACCGCCGCGCCCGCCGCGAGGAGCTCGTCACCGCCGCGCTGCGCGCCATCACCACGCACGGCGCCGGGCTCGGCATGGACGAGCTGGCCGCGGCCGCCGGCACCAGCAAGACCGTCCTGTACCGGCACTTCGCCGACAAGGAGGACCTGTACCTGGCGGTCGCGCGCCGGGTGAACCGGCTGATCGTGCGCGAGCTGCGCAGCGCCGTGGAACGGGCCGGCAGCCCCCGCGAGGCGCTCGCCGGGATCGTGACCACCTACCTGGGTCTCGTCGAGGCGGACCCGGAGGTGTACCGGTTCGTCGTCTCCCACCCGTTCGGCGCCACCGCCCGCGATCCCGAGCGCGACCCCGTGCAGCGCCTCACCAGAGCGCTGGCCGACGAGACGGCCCGCACGCTGACCGCGCACCTGCGCGCCGCCGGAGCCGCCGACAGCTCGGCCGACGCCCTCGCGCACGGCCTGGTCGCGCTCATCCGCTCCGCGGCCGACCGCTGGATCTCCACCCCGGGCCGGATCGGTGCCGCCGAGATGAGCGCCGCCCTCACCGACCTCGCCTGGGGCGGCCTCGACGCCGTCCTGGGCGCCACCACCACCCCCACCCGCCCCCAGACCGAGGAGGTCCCGTGACCGCCACCGAGTTCGACACCGCCGTCGACGATCGGGTCGCCGCCGAGCAGGCCGCTGCGACCCCCGCGGCACCGGCCCCCGAGCCCCCCGCCCGCGAGATCGGCCCCGTCGACACCGGCGTGCTGCGCACCGTCCTCGACGGCAGGTCCGCCGCGCTGCGCGAGCGGGCCCGCCGCGAGTTCCCCGCCGACCTGTTCGGCCCGATCGACCACCTGAGCACCGCCGAGCAGCGCGACCTGACCCGCGCCCGGCTGCGGGTGCTGGCCGAGATGGGCGGGCACGAGGCGGGTTTCTCCTCCCGGTACGGCGGCGGCGACTCCCCCGGCGCGCAGGTCGGCCAGTTCGAGGTGCTGGGTTTCGGTGACGCCTCCCTGATGATCAAGTCCGGTGTGCAGTGGGGGCTGTTCGGCGGCGCCGTGCAGGCGCTGGGCACCGATCGCCACCACGCCGAGCTGCTGCCGCGGCTGCTGCGCCTGGAGCTCGTCGGCTGCTTCGCGATGACCGAGACCGGCCACGGCTCCGACGTCGCCTCCCTGGGCACCACGGCGACGTACGACCCCGCCGCGCAGGAGTTCGTCGTCCACACCCCGGACGTCTCCTGCCGCAAGGACTACATCGGCGGGGCGGCCGAGGACGCCGAGGTCGCCGTGGTGTTCGCGCAGCTGATCACCGGCGGGACGTCCCACGGGGTCCACGCGTTCGTCGTCCCGCTGCGCGGCGAGGACGGGAACGACCTGCCCGGGGTGCGGCGCTTCGACGACGGCCGCAAGGCGGGCCTGAACGGCGTGGACAACGGCCGCCTCGAGTTCGACTCCGTGCGGGTGCCGCGCACCGCCCTGCTGGACCGCTACGCGCACGTCGCGCCGGACGGCACGTACTCCAGCCCCATCGCCAGCAAGAACGCCCGGTTCTTCACGATGCTCGGCGCACTGGTCAAGGGCCGCGTCAGCATCTCCGGCGGCGCGATCGGCCAGACGAAGGTGGCCCTGGAGATCGCCCTGCGCTACGCGCTGCGCCGCAAGCAGTTCGCCCGCCCCGGAACGCAGGAGGGGGAACGCGGCGAGGAGGTCGTGCTGCTGGACTACCTGGCCCACCAGCGCCGCCTGCTGATCCCGCTGGCCACCACCTACGCGCTGAGCTTCGCCCAGGACGAGCTGCTGGGCGAGATGGACGACCTGCTGCGCGTGCAGCTGGCGGGCGGTGACCCCGACCCCGCACGCCAGCGCGCCTTCGAGGCGCACGCCGCCGGCATGAAGGTGGCCGCCACCTGGCACGCCACCCGCACCATCCAGACCTGCCGGGAGGCGTGCGGCGGCAACGGCTACCTCGCCGACTCGCGCCTGCCCCAGCTGAAGGCCGACACCGACGTGTTCACCACGTTCGAGGGCGACAACACCGTCCTGCTGCAGCTGGTCGCCAAGAGCCAGCTGACCGCGTACGCGCAGCAGTTCTCCGACATGGACACCCTGGGCATGGCGCGGTTCGCCACCCGCGACTTCGTCACCACCCTCGCCGGGCGCAGCCCCGCCCGTTCCCTGGTCGCCGACGTCGTGGAGGCGGGCCGGGTGCCCGACGACCTGCACGACCGCGCGTGGCAGCTGCGGATGCTCGCCGACCGCGAGCGCCACGTGGTGGAGTCCCTGGCCAAGCGGATGCGCAAGGCCCGCTCCCGCAGCGAGCGGGACGAGTTCGAGGCCGTCGACGGCCTGCAGGACCACCTGCTGCTGACCGGGCGCGCGCACGTCGACCGCGTGGTCGCCGAGGCGTTCGCCGCGGCCATCGCCCGCACCGAGGACCCCGCCGTCGCGGCGCTGCTGGGCGAGGTGCTGGACCTGCACGTGCTGGCGCTGCTGGAGGCGGAGAAGGGCTGGTACCTGGAGCACCGCCGGATGACGACGCTGCGGGCCAAGGCCGTCACCCACGCGGTGAACGAGCTGTGCCGCCGGCTGCGCCCGCGCACCGGGGAACTGCTCGAGGGTCTCGGGATCCCCCGGCACTGGCTGGCGTCCTCCCTGGTGCCCGGGTCCCTGGCCCACGCGCCGGACGGGGGGACGCTCTCGTAGGGTCGGGGCGTGCACGGTGAGTACAAGGTCCCCGGTGGCAAGCTCGTGGTCGCCGACCTGGAGGTGGTCGACGGCGCACTGGCCGCGGTCCGCGTCTCCGGCGACTTCTTCCTCGAGCCGGACGACGCCCTGGAGACCGTCGACGCGGCGCTGACGGGCCTGCCCGCCGACGCGGACGCCGCGGCGATCGCCGGCCGGGTCCGCTCGGCGCTGCCGCCGGACGCCGTCCTGCTGGGTTTCTCCCCCGAGTCGGTGGCGACCGCGGTGCGCCGCGCGGTCGGCGGGGCCAGCGGCTGGCTGGACCACGACTGGCAGCTGGTGCACACCGGCCCGCAGCCGCCGCAGGTGCACATGGCCCTGGACGAGGTGCTGGCCCGCGAGGTCGCCGCGGGCCGGCGCCCGCCGACGCTGCGGGTGTGGGAGTGGGCCAGCTCGGCCGTCGTCATCGGCAGCTTCCAGTCGCTGGCCAACGAGGTGGACGGCGAGGCCGCGCAGCGCCTGGGGGTTCAGGTGGTGCGGCGCATCTCCGGCGGCGGGGCGATGTTCGTCGAACCGGGCAACACCATCACGTACTCGCTGTACGCGCCGGCCTCCCTGGTGGAGGGGTTGTCGTTCACCGAGTCGTACGCGTTCCTCGACGACTGGGTGCTGGTGGCGCTGGGCGACCTGGGCGTGAAGGCCTGGTACCAGCCGATCAACGACATCGCCACCGAGCAGGGCAAGATCGCCGGTGCCGCGCAGAAGCGCCTGGCCGACGGCACCGTCCTGCACCACGTGACGATGTCCTACGACATCGACGCCGCCAAGATGCTGCAGGTGCTGCGCATCGGCCGGGAGAAGCTGCAGGGCAAGGGCCTGGCCAGCGCCGCCAAGCGGGTGGACCCGCTGCGCCGGCAGACGGGCCTGCCGCGCGAGGAGGTCATCGAGCGGATGGCCGCCACGTTCCGCCGCCAGTACGGGCTGACGGGCTCCTCCCTCACCGACGCGGAACTGGCGGCCGCCGACGAGCTCGTGGCCTCGAAGTTCGCCACCCGCGACTGGATCGCCCGCGTCCCCTGACCCGGGCGGCCCAGCACCCCTCGACACCGGGGGCGCCGCGGCGCACCATCGACGGGTGGACGACGCGGCGGTGCGGGCCAGGCACGGGATCCCCACCGGCGTGCTGCGCGACGCCGACCGCCCCGGGCGCGCCCTGCGCGTCAGCGCCCACCCCGACGACGACCGGGTCGTGCTGTCCACCTGGCAGGGCTCCTCCTGCGTGTCCACCGTCCGGCTGGACCGCGCCGAGGTCGTCGAGCTGCTCGCGGCCCTGGGGGCGGCGCTGCTGCCGCCCCCGGAGCGCGGGGTTCACCAGGGCACGACGCCGTAGCGGTCGCGGAACACCCCCGTCGGCCCGTCCGGCCCGATCGTCGCGAGCTCGACGATCGCGTCGGTGCCCTCGGTGACGCTCTGGGTGCCGCTGTGGCCGTTGAGGTCGGTCGCGGTGTACCCGGGGTCGACGGCGTTGAACCTCACCCCCGGCAGCGCCTTGGCGTACTGGGTGGTGAGCATCGTCACCGCCGCCTTCGAGGACGTGTACAGCGGCGCGACGACCCGGCCCTCGATCCGGTCCGGGTCGTGGGTGACGGCGAAGGAGCCAAGCCCGCTGGTGACGTTGACGACGACGGGGCCGGCCGACTTCCGCAGCAGCGGCAGGAACGCGTGGGTGACCCGCACGATCCCGAAGACGTTGACGTCGTAGACGGCGAGGGCGTCGGCCGCGGTGAGGTCCTCGGCGGGGTTCTGCGGGCCGCCGACGCCCGCGTTGTTGACCAGGACGTCGACCGCCCCCTCGTGGGCGGCGACGTCGGCGGCCGCGGCCGCGACGGAGGCGTCGTCGGTGACGTCGACCTGGACGAAGCGAGCGCCGAGCGCCTCGGCGGCCGCTCGGCCGCGCTGCGGGTCGCGGGCGCCGACGATGACGGTGTGCCCGGCATCGACCAGGCGGCGGGCGGTCTCGTACCCGAGGGACTTGTTGGCTCCGGTGATGAACGTGGTGGTCATGGCGCCACCCTCGGCGACGGGCCGGGGGCCGGCCAGTGCCCTGCGCGACGGTGGGACGGCCAGTACCAGGCTGCGGGCGCGGGGCCGGGGGGAGGATGGACCGGTGGTGGAGGGCGAGAACCTGGGCACGGCCCTGCGGCGCTGGCGCGACCGGCTGTCCCCCCTCGACGTGGGCCTGCCCGCCCGCGCCCGGCGCCGTGCCGCGGGGCTGCGCCGGGAGGAGCTGGCCGACCTGGCCGGGCTGTCGGTCGACTACGTCGTGCGCCTGGAGCAGGGCCGGGCGGTGAACCCCTCGGCGCAGGTCGTGGCGACGCTGGCGCGGGCGCTGCAGCTGAGCCCGGCCGAGCGCGACCACGCCCACCGGCTGGCCGGCTTGCTGCCGCCGGCGGACGGCGTCGTCTCGCACCTGGTGCCCGCCGGCGTGCAGCGCATGCTGGCCCGGCTCGTCGACCTCCCCGTGGGCGTCTTCGCCGCCGACTGGACGCTGCTGACGTGGACCCCGTCGTGGGCGGCGCTCATCGGCGACCCCGGCGACCTGCCGCTGGAACAGCGCAACCTCGTGCGCGCGGTCTTCGGCGGCGAGGACGGCGGGCTGGCGAGCTGGCCGGTGCGGCACGCCGACGTCGGGATGCCCGCCGCGCTCGTCTCGGACCTGCGCGAGGCGCTGGCGCGCTACCCGCGGGACGAGGGCCTCGTGGCGCTGACCGAGGAGGTCAGCCGCACCAGCCCGGAGTTCCGGCGACTGTGCCGCGAGGGCACCGTCGGCCGGCACGTCTCGGCGCGCAAGACGATCGAGCACCCCGTCGTGGGCGACGTGACGTGCGACTGCGACGTGCTCACCGCCCCCGGCAGCGACGTCCGGCTCGTGCTGTACAGCGCCGCGGCCGGCTCGCCCGACGCGGAGAAGCTGGAGTTCCTGCGCGTCACCGGGGGGCGACCCGCCGCCGCACCGGCCGCAGCACCCCCGGCGACGCCCTGACGTCGGCCGGTTCGACCGGTTCGAGGTGCGGCTGGTCGCCGCGCTCTGCACCATCACCAGGTGCCCCGCCTGCGCCGCGTCTCCAGCTCCTCCCCCGGTTTCACGCGCCGCCGGTGCGGGCGGGGCTGGACGTACCTCGACACCGCCGGGGAACGGATCACCGACCCCGCGGTGGTCGAGCGGATCTCGAAGCTGGCGATCCCGCCCGCCTACACCGACGTGTGGATCTGCCCGCACCCCAACGGGCACCTGCAGGCCGTCGGCACCGACGACCGCGGCCGGCGGCAGTACCGCTACCACGAGCAGTGGCGCACCGAGCGCGACCGCGCCAAGCACGACCGGGTCCTGGAGGTCGCCGCGCAGCTGCCGCGCGCCCGCGAGGTCGTCGCCGGGCACCTGCAGCTGCCGGGCCTGCCCCGCGAGCGGGTGCTGGCCGCGGCGTTCCGCCTGCTGGACCTGGGGTTCTTCCGCGTCGGCGGCGACACCTACGCCGAGGAGAACGGGTCCTACGGGCTGGCGACGCTCAAGCGCGAGCACGTGGTGCAGCACGGGGGCGAACTGGTGTTCCACTACGTCGCCAAGTCCGGCAAGGACCGCACGGCCGTCATCGCCGACCCCGCCGTGGTGGAGGTGGTGCGCTCCCTCAAGCGCCGCCGCGGCGGCGGTGACGACCTGCTGGCGTGGAAGCACGGCGGCCGCTGGCACGACGTCACCAGCGACGACGTCAACGCCTACCTGCACGAGACGATCGGCCCGGACGTGTCCGCGAAGGACTTCCGCACCTGGCACGCCACGGTGCTGGCCGCCGTGGCGCTCGCGGTGTCCCTGCGGGCCTCGGCGACCCCGACGGCGCGCAGGCGGGCGGTGACCCGGGCGGTGACGGAGGTCTCCGAGTACCTGGGCAACACGCCGTCGGTGTGCCGCAGCAGCTACGTCGACCCGCGCGTGGTGGACCTGTTCGAGGACGGCGTGACGATCGCGCCGGCGCTGGAGCAGCTGGGCGAGGACGCCGCGTTCGGGCACCCCGCCACCCACGGGGCGGTCGAGCGGGCGGTGCTGGACCTGCTGCACACCGACCCCGTGGCCGTCTCGCGGGCGGTCGCCCGCGGGCGGCGGGCCCCGGTGCTCTCGCGGCGGCTGTCGTCGCCGGGCGGTCCGGGGGACGCCGCGGCCGCGTGAGCGGCGAGCGGCACCGCACCGGCACCCCCTATGCTGGACGGGCTCCCGCGAGCGGGAGCTGCGCCCTCATCGTCTAGTGGCCTAGGACGCCGCCCTTTCAAGGCGGTAGCACGGGTTCGAATCCCGTTGGGGGTACGCGAGCGGCACCCGCCGGCGCGGTCCGCAGGACGGTGTCACGAACACCGCCGAGGATCGGGTACTGTTGGTCTCGCAAGCGAGCAAGACAAGCAAGGCCTCCTTGAGGCCCCGTAGCGCAGTTGGTTAGCGCGCCGCCCTGTCACGGCGGAGGTCGCGGGTTCGAGTCCCGTCGGGGTCGCTCGTCGTGCCGGTTGATCCGGCCCGGCACGGCCAGGTAGCTCAGTTGGTAGAGCGTCCGACTGAAAATCGGAAGGTCAGCGGTTCGACCCCGCTCCTGGCCACCTGAGTCCCGCTCCCTGAAGGCCGCCGCGTTCCGCGGCGGCCTTTCGCATGCCCGATTCCCCGCGCGTCAGTGCGCCACTCTCAGTAACCTGCGCCCGTGCCCCGCACCCCCACCTCCCCCGTCGTCGCCGGTGCCGTGCTCGGCGGGTACGCGATCGGCCGCAGCACCGGGGACCGCCGCCTCGCCGGCGTCGCCCTGCTCGCCGCGCTGGGCTGGTCGGCCTCCCGGTGGGCCACCACCTCCGCCTCCCTGGCGGTGGGGCTGAGCGCCGGCACCGTGGCCCTCGTGGGCCTCTCGCACCCGCTGTCCCGGCGCGTGGGCCCCTGGCCCGCCGTGCTCGTCTCCACGGTCGCAGCGGCAGCGCTGGCCGCTGTCGGCGACGGGGCCGCGAGACGCCGGTGAGCACCCCCGGCGACGACCGCACCGACTGGCGCGCCGTCGCGGAGCGCGGGCCGGCCGGCGCGGTCCTCTCCGGCGGCGTCGTCGCCTGGGCCTCCGCGGCCGCCCACGCCCTCGTCGGCGTCCCCGCGGGGACGCTGCCCGGGCGGGACGCGCTGGATCTCCTGGTGGGCGCCGACCGGCCCCGCGCGCGCCGTGCCCTGGAGGAGGCGCGCCGGGCCCCGGGGACCGCGCACCCGCCGCTGCGGGTGCGTGCGGCCACCCGCCCCGAACGCCGGCTGGAGGTGTCGGTGCACCCGCTGGACGGCTCCCTGGTCGCCGTGGCGGCGTGGGACGTCACCGCTCGGGTGCGCCGTGAGCGCGAGCTGCGGCACCGCGCCGGTCACGACGCCCTCACCGGCCTGCCCAACCGCGCGCTGCTGGCCGACCGCTGGGAGGTCTCCCGCTCGCGCAGGCCCGGCCCCGGGGGCAGCGGCACGTACGTGCTGGTGTGCGACGTCGACGGCCTCAAGCAGGTCAACGACCGGCACGGGCACGCCGCCGGGGACCGGCTGCTGCGGGAGGTCGCGCACGCGCTGCGCGCTCACGTGCGCCCCGGCGACACGGTGGCCCGCACCGGCGGCGACGAGTTCGTCGTCCTGGTGGACCGGGTGGCCGCCGAGCACGTCGAGGAGCTGGCCGCCCGGCTGCGCGGGGACGCGCCGGGCGGGACGCCCGGCGCGAGGGTCTCGGTGGGCTGGGCCGCGGACTGCCCCGCCCGCTCCCCGGCGTCCGTGCTCGCCGAGGCGGACGCGCGCATGTACGCCGACAAGCGCGCCGCCCGCGAGCGCGCGGGCGGCGCGCTGCCGGCTCCCCGCCACGGCGAGGAGACCGAGGTCAGGGACGCGTCGCCGTGAGGTCGCGGACCTGGGCGTAGCGCTCGCGCACGGCGGGTCGCGGGTCCGCCTCGAAGGTCTCCTCCGCCCCCAGCGCCCACTGCGGCGGCTGCGCCCCGCCCCGGAGCACCCACGCCGCCTGCCGCGCCGCGCCGTCCGCGACGTACTCGCCCGGCGGGGGGACCACCACGGGCCGGCCCAGCACGGCGGGGGCCAGTCGGCGCACGGCCTCCGAGCGCGCCCCGCCGCCGACCAGCAGCACCCGCTGCACCGGCACGCCCTGGGCGACGAGGGCGTCCAGGCCGTCGGCGAGCCCGCACAGCAGCCCCTCCACGGTGGCGCGGGCCAGGTGGGCGGGGGTGGAGGTCTCCAGGGTCAGCCCGTGCAGGGCGCCGGTGGCGTCGGGGCGCACGGGGGTGCGCTCCCCCTCCAGGTAGGGCACCAGGACCAGCCCGCCGGCACCCGCCGGCGCGCTCAGCGCCAGCCGGGACAGCTCGGCGTGGTCAACGCCGAGCAGCCGGGCCGCGGAGTCCAGCACGCGGGCGGCGTTGAGCGTGCACACCAGCGGCAGGTGCCTGCCGGTGGCGTCGGCGAAGCCGGCGACGGCGCCGCTCGAGTCGCGGGTGGCCACGTCGCTGACCGCGCTGACGACCCCGGAGGTGCCGATGGAGACCACGACGTCGCCCGTGCGGGCCCCCACCCCGAGCGCGGCGGCCATGTTGTCGCCCGTGCCGGGCCCCAGGAGCGCACCGCGGGTCAGGTCCACGGCGCTCTCGCCGGCCGTCTCGCGCGGGCCCAGCACCCGCGGCAGCTGCGGGCGGGCGCCGAAGGCCCGCTCGAGCAGGTCGGTGCGGTACTCGCCGGTGGCGGCGGAGTAGTAGCCGGTGCCGCTGGCGTCGCCGCGGTCGGTGACCGGTTCCGCCCCGCCGGCGGGCCCGCCGGCGAGGCGGGCGGTGAGCCAGTCGTGGGGCAGGCAGACGCTGCGGGTGCGGGCGGCCGCGGCCGGTTCGTGCTCGGCGATCCAGCGCAGCTTGGTGACGGTGAAGGAGGCCACCAGGACGCTGCCGACCTGCTCGGCCCACGCCCGCGGGCCGCCGAGCTCCGCGGTGAGCTCCTCCGCGGCGCGCGCCGAGCGCCCGTCGTTCCACAGCAGCGCCGGGCGCACCACCGCGCCGGCCTCGTCCAGCAGGACGGAGCCGTGCTGCTGGGCCCCCACCGACACGGCGGCGACGTCGTCGAGGCCCCCGGCGTCGGCCACGGCCGCGGTGAGCGCGCGCCACCAGTGCTCGGGGTCCACCTCCGTGCCGGGCGGGTGCGCGGCGCGGCCGGAGCGCAGCAGGCGCCCCGTCGCGGCGTCCCGGACGACCACCTTGCAGGACTGCGTCGAGGAGTCGATCCCGGCCACCGTGGCCGTGCGCTGCGCCATGGGGACCATCGAACACCACGCCCGGCGACGGCGGGGGCGGCCCTCCGTCGCCCGTCCGGGCGCGCGGCGCGCCGACCGGGATGCCGGAAGCTCTCGCGAGCCTGTACGGTTGGCACCACGGAGAGATGACAGCTACTCCGGGGCCCATTCAACCGGCCCCGGCCGACGCGCGAGGGGGTCGACGCCATGGGGCGCGGCCGTCAGAAGGCCAAGCAGACGAAGGTCGCTCGGCAGCTGAAGTACTTCAGCCCGCAGACTGACTACAACGCGTTGCAACGCGAGCTGCACGGTCCTGACCCGTTCCGTCCGTCCGGGCGTGTAGACGCCCAGGAGGCACCGGAAGCTGACGAGGACGAGTCGGACGACGACACGGACTGGTCCCGATACTCCGCGACGGACGACTACGACGACTGGGCGACCAAGCGTCGAGCGTGACGGGGCGTCCCGGGGTGCCGCAGTTGGGCTCCCCCGGACGCGAACCGCACGGCGGGCACCGCCGGCGGTGCGGCACACCGCAGCAGGACCCCAGGGGGTGTGGCTCTGCCCCGGAGGACCTCACCAGCCCTGGTGAGCTCCCCGGAGCAGGGTCACGCCCCCTGCCACGCCCTTGCCGTTGCTGTCCCCGTCGGCGTCCTGGCGCGCCCGGACCCGCCCGCACACCCACGCGGGGATGCCGGCGGCCTCCAGCGAGGCCATCACGGCGTCTGCGGACCCGGGGTCGACGACGGCCACCATGCCCACGCCCAGGTTGAGGGTGCGTTCGAGGTCGTCGGCGGGGACGCCGCCGAGGTCGCGGACCAGGGAGAACACCGCGCCGGGCGTCCAGGTGGAGCGGTCCACCTCGGCGGTCACCCCGGCCGGCAGGCAGCGGGCCAGGTTGGCGGCCAGCCCCCCGCCGGTCACGTGGCTCATCGCGTGGACCCCGCCGGTGGCCAGGGTCGCCAGGGCGGGCCGGGCGTAGATGCGCGTGGGTTCCAGCAGCTCCTCGCCCAGGGTGCGGCCCAGCTCGTCCACGTGGCGCTCGTACGCCCACCCGGCGTCGGCGAAGACCCGGCGCACCAGGGAGTAGCCGTTGGAGTGCAGGCCGGAGGAGGCCATCGCCACGAGGACGTCGCCCTCGCGCACCCGCTCGGCGCCCAGCAGCTCGTCGGCCTCCACCGCGCCGGTGACGGCGCCGGCGACGTCGTACTCGTCCGGGCCCAGCAGGCCCGGGTGCTCGGCGGTCTCGCCGCCGACGAGGGCGACCCCGGCCTCGGAGCAGGCGCGGGCGATGCCGGCGACGATGCCGGCGGTCCGCTCGGGCACCACCCGCCCGCAGGCGATGTAGTCGGTCATGAACAGCGGCGTCGCCCCGCACACCACGACGTCGTCGACGACCATGCCGACGAGGTCGGAGCCGATGGTGTCGTGCTTGTCCATCGCCTGGGCGACGGCGACCTTGGTGCCCACGCCGTCGGTGCTGGTGGCCAGCAGGGGGCGGCGGTAGCCCTTCAGGGCGCTGACGTCGTACAGGCCGGCGAAGCCGCCGAAGCCGCCGACGACGTCGGGGCCGTGGGTGCGGGCGACCGAGGCCTTCATGAGCTCGACGGCGCGGTCACCGGCGACGACGTCGACGCCGGCGGCGGCGTAGGTGGTGCCGGTCAACGGCGGGCTCCCGAGTGGGTGGTGTGGGCGGGGTGCACGGGGGTGATGGGCAGGCGCGGCTTGTCCAGGGCGTGCTCGCCCAGGCGCTGCAGGTCGGGCACGGGCACCGGGTAGGTGCCGGTGAAGCACGCCGTGCAGAGGCGGTCGGCGGGTTGGTCGGTGGCGGCGATCATGCCGTCGGTGGAGATGTAGCCGAGGGAGTCCGCGCCGATGCTGGCGCGCACGTCGTCCACCCCCAGCCCGGTGGCGATGAGCTCGGCGCGGGTGGCGAAGTCGATGCCGTAGAAGCACGGCCACGTCACCGGCGGCGAGGAGATCCGCACGTGGATCTCGGCGGCGCCGGCCTCGCGCAGCATCCGGATCAGCGCCCGCTGGGTGTTGCCGCGCACGATGGAGTCGTCGACGACGATCAGCCGCTTGCCCTGCACGACGTGCTTGAGCGGGTTGAGCTTGAGGCGGATGCCGAGCTGGCGGATGGTCTGGCTGGGCTGGATGAAGGTGCGCCCCACGTAGGCGTTCTTCACCAGGCCCTGCCCGTAGGGGATGCCGGACTCCTCGGCGTAGCCGATGGCCGCGGGCGTGCCCGACTCGGGCGTGGGGATCACCAGGTCGGCCTCGACGGGGTGCTCGCGGGCCAGGGTGCGGCCCATCTCGACGCGGGCCTCCTGCACGACCTTGCCGCTGATGCTGGTGTCCGGCCGGGCGAGGTAGACGTACTCGAACACGCACCCCTTGGGCTTCGCCTCGGCGAAGCGCGTGCTGCGCAGGCCGTCGGCGTCGACGGCGATGAGCTCACCGGGCTCGACCTCGCGCACGACGCTGGCGCCCACGATGTCCAGGGCGGCGGTCTCGGAGGCCACCACCCACCCGCGCTCCAGGCGGCCCAGCACCAGGGGACGGATGCCCTGCGGGTCGCGCGCGGCGTACAGGGTCCGCTCGTCCATGAAGACGAGGCTGAAGGCGCCCTCGACGTGCGGGAGCACCTCGACGGCCGTGGCCTCCAGGGTGTGGTCGGGGTCGCCGGCGAACAGGGCCGTGATGAGCGCGGTGTCGGTGGTGTTGCCGCGCGCGATCTCGCCGCCGGAGCCGGGCCGGGGCCCGCCGGCGCGCTCGGGGTAGCGCTCGGCGATCAGCTCGCGCAGGCGGAAGGCGTTGGTGAGGTTGCCGTTGTGGGCCAGGGCGACGGTGCCGCCGGCCGTGGCGCCCAGGGTGGGCTGGGCGTTCTGCCAGCCGGCGCCGCCGGCGGTGGAGTAGCGGGTGTGCCCGACGGCGATGTGCCCCTGCAGGGACTCCAGGGCCGACTCGTCGAACACCTGCGGCACCAGGCCGGTGTCCTTGAACACGAGGATCTGCTCGCCGTTGCTGACGGCGATGCCGGCGGCCTCCTGCCCCCGGTGCTGCAGGGCGTAGAGGCCGTAGAAGGCGAGCTTGGAGACTTCTTCACCGGGAGCCCAGACCCCGAAGACGCCGCAAGCGTCCTGGGGGCCCTTCTCGCCGGGCATGAGGTCGTGGTTCAGACGTCCGTCACCGCGGGCCACGGCTCGAGTGTGGCACACCGGCGCGGGGCCGGCGGTTCAGCGACGGCCGCGACGACGGCCCCGGCCGCCGGTGCGGTCGGCCAGCACACCCACCAGCCCGCCGAGCAGCCCGCCGGCCAGACCCAGGACGACGAAGAGGTAGCCGAACAGCGCTCGCCGGGAGTACCCGCCGGCGGGGTCGGTGGTCAGCGCCACGACGGCGGCGGCGGCGAGGGCGAGGACCACCCCCGTCAGCACGAAGGCCCGGAACCGGGGGGCGCGGCGCCGCGTCACCTGGACCAGCCGCACCTGCTCGGACCCGTCCCGCGCGCCCTGCCCCTCCCGCTCGTCGGACGGGGTCCGCGTCGGCTGCGCGTCCTGCGGCTGGGGCACCTGCTCGCTCACCCCGGTCACGGTACGCGGCCCGCTCACGCGCCCGGGCCCGTGACCGGCAGCAGCCGCCCGAGGTCGGCGCGCTCACCGCTGGCCCGCACCCGGCCGCTGCCGCGCGCGTCGTCGAAGGCGAGGCGCCCGGTGGCCAGCTCCAGCCACGTCACGGCGTCGGTCTCCACCACCGCGGGCGGGGTGCCGCGGGTGTGCTTCGGGCCGGCGACGACCTGCACGGCCGCGAACGGCGGCACCCGCACCTCCACGCTGCCGCCGGGGTGGCGGGCGGCGAGCTCCTCGAGGGTGAACCGCACGGCGGCGGCCAGGTCGGGACGCGGCGGGGTCGCCCCCGCGTCGAGGGCGTCCAGCGCGGCGCGCAGCGCGGTGCGCCCCTGCGCGGGGTCGGTGCGGCGGCGGGGTGGCACCGGCCCACTGTGGCACCACCCCGCCCCGGCGGGTCCCTCAGCACTCCGGGACGTTGACGCCCACCGCTGCGCCGGGGCCCACGACGGTCAGGGCGAGGCCGCCGCGGGAGGTCTCCTTGTACTCCGAGCGCATGTGCGCCCCCGTGGCGCGCATCGTGGTGATGGCGGTGTCGAGGCTGACGACGTGGGTGCCGTCGCCGCGCAGCGCGGTGCGGGCGGCGTGGACGGCGGTGGTGGCGCCCACCGCGTTGCGCTCGATGCAGGGGATCTGCACCAGCCCGGCGACGGGGTCGCAGGTCAGTCCCAGGTGGTGCTCGATCGCGATCTCGGCGGCGTTCTCGACCTGCTCGGGGGTGCCGCCGAGGACGGTGGTCAGGCCGGCGGCGGCCATGGCGCTGGCGGAACCCACCTCGCCCTGGCAGCCGACCTCGGCGCCGGAGATGGAACCGGTCTCCTTCAGCACGATCCCGACGCCACCGGCGGCGAGCAGGAAGTCCACGGTGCTGGCGTCGTCGGCGCCGGGGGTGAAGCGGCGGTGGAAGTGCAGCACGGCGGGCACGATGCCGGCGGCGCCGTTGGTGGGGGCGGTGACGACGCGGCCACCCGCGGCGTTCTCCTCGTTGACGGCCAGCGCCCACAGGCTCAGCCAGTCCAGCGCCCGCAGCGGGTCGCCGCCCGGCCCCGCGCCCTGCGCCTCGTCCTCGGCGAGGAGCTGGCGGTGCAGGGCGGGCGCGCGGCGGCGCACCCCTAGACCGCCGGGCAGGGTGCCGTCGATCGACAGGCCGCGCTCGACGCAGGCGGCCATCGCGGCGAACACCTCCAGCAGGCCGGTGTCGACCTCCTCGCGGCTGCGGCGGTGCTCCTCGTCGCGCCGCACCAGGTCCGCCACGCCCAGGCCGGTGCGCCGGCACTGCTCCAGCAGTTCGGCGCCGGTGCGGAAGGGGTGCGGCACGTCGTCGCCGCCGGCCAGGACGGGTTCGGCGGTGTCCAGCGGGTCGTCGCGCACGAAACCCCCGCCGACGGAGTACGAGGTGCGCTCGGCGAGCACGCGCCCGCCGTCGCCGAGGGCGGTGAACACCATCCCGTTGGGGTGGGCGGGCAGCGCCTCGCGCAGCAGGCGCACGTCGGTGCCGGGGTCGAAGCGCACCGGGTGCCGGCCCAGCAGCCGCAGTTCCCCGCGCTCGCGCACGGCGTCCAGGAGCACGGGGACCGCGTCGGGGTCGACGGCCTCGGGGCGGTGCCCCAGCAACCCCAGCACGACGGCGCGGTCGGAGCCGTGGCCGCGGCCGGTGGCCCCGAGCGAGCCGTGCAGGTCCACCCGCACCGCGGTGACCCGTTCCAGCAGCCCGTCGTCGGCGAGGCCCTGCGCGAAGCGCAGGGCGGCGCGCATCGGGCCCACGGTGTGGGAGCTGGAGGGGCCGATGCCGATGGAGAACAGGTCGAAGACGCCGGCGGTCACGGGGTTCACCGGGCCCGGCGGTAGAAGGGCAGGTCGACGACCTCGGCGGGTTCGGGGCGCCCGCGCACGTCCACGGCCAGCGCGGTGCCGACCCGCGCGGCGGCCGGTTCGACGTAGGCCATGGCGATCGGGTGCCCGAGGGTGGGTGAGAGCGCGCCGCTGGTGACGGCGCCGACCGGACGCCCCTCGTGCAGCACGGGGTAGCCCTGGCGGCCGGCGCGGCGGCCGGTGCCGCGCAGGCCGACGAGGACGCGCTCGGGGGTGCGCTGCGCGAGGCGCTCCAGCGCGGCCCGGCCGGGGAACCCGGTGGGCTTGTCCAGCTTCACGACGCGGCCGAGCCCTGCGGTGTACGGGTCGACGTCGCGGGACAGCTCGTGCCCGTACAGGGGCATCCCCGCCTCCAGGCGCAGGGTGTCGCGGCAGGCCAGTCCGCACGGCACGGCGTCGTGGGCGCGCCCGGCGGCCAGCAGCGCCTCCCAGACGGAGGCGGCGCGACCGGCCGCGGTGAACACCTCGAACCCGTCCTCGCCGGTGTAGCCGGTGCGGGCGAGCAGCACGTCGACCGCGCCGTCCGCCGTGCGCAGCGATGCGGTGGTGCATCGGTAGTACCCCAGGGCGCCGAGGTCGGCGTCGACGAGCTCGCCGACGATCAGCGCGGCGGTGGGGCCCTGCACGGCCACCAGGGCGGTGCCGGCGGACTCGTCGGTGACGGTGGCGTCGAACCCTGCGGCGCGAGCGGTCAGTTCCGGCGCGACGAGGCCGGCGTTGGAGGCGTTGGCGACGACGAGGAAGTCGTCCTCGCCGAGGCGGTAGGTGACGAGGTCGTCGAGGATGCCGCCGTCCTCGTCGACGAGCAGCCCGTACGCCGCGCGAGCGACGGGCATGGCGGAGGGGCGGCCGACGAGAGCGGCGTCCAGGGCGGCGCCGGCCCGCGGGCCGCGCACGCGCACCTCCCCCATGTGGGACAGGTCGAACACGCCGGCGGTGGCGCGCACGGCGCGGTGCTCGGCCAGGTCGGAGGCGTAGCGCACGGGCATCGACCAGCCGGCGAAGTCGGTGAACGCGGCACCGAGGGCGGCGTGGGCCTCGTGCAGCGGGGAGGTGCGTGGCACGGCGGGACTCCTTCCGGGCGCGGCCGCCGGGCGCGGCTGCGCGGACCCCCTCTGTCGTGGCACCTGAGAGCTTCGCGCCCTGCGGCGCTTTCCCCGTCGGTGAGGGCCGTGCGGACCCTGCTCTCCAGAGCGGCCTGCCCGTGGCGGTCCTGGTACCTGAGAGGTTCCGGGGCGGTTGCTCCTTCGGTGCCCGGCGCTGGTGCGCGTCGGTGCTCTCCCGCCGGGGTGCGTGGCCTGCGGTGTTCGGTTGTGGCGTGCTGCCCCAGCGTCGCACGCGCGGCGGTCCGGCAGCCAGTGGCCGCCGGACCGCCCGCTCAGAGCTCGCCGGTGAGGAACTGCGCGCGCCCGTGGCCGAAGGACCAGTCCGCGTCGGAGTTCTCGACGACCGAGACGACGACGTCGCTGGGCTCGATGCCGCAGCGGTGCTGCAGGTTCTCCACCAGCAGGGCGTAGAAGCGCTCCTTCTGCTCGCGGGTGCGCTGCCTGCTGGTCATCTGCAGGACGACGACGTCGTCGGTGCGCTCGATGCCCAGGCCCGTGTCGTGGACGACCATCTCACCGGGCGCGTGCTGGTGGACGACCTGGTAGCGGTCGCCGTAGGGCACCTCGAAGGCCTCCACGACAGCGTCGTGGGCGGCGTCCAGCAGGACGGTCAGGGCCTCGGGGGTGCGACCGGCGACGAGGTCGAAGCGGAGCAGGGGCACGGGATCCTCCTCAAATATGTCTTTACATTCTGACACATCGAGAGGGTTGTGCGCCGCTGGACGACCTGCTCAGACGCCGGCGGCGCGCGCGGCGGCCTTGAGCACCTCGGCGGCGACCTGCAGGCCCTCGACACGGCCGAGGGAGACGTCCTCGTGCTCGATGTTCACGATCATCTCCGGGTCGACCTCGTGCAGGGCGGTGAGGAAGTCGGCCCAGAAGGCTGTGTCGTGCCCGCGGCCGAGGGCGACGAAGTCCCACGCGGACTCCTTCGGCCACTCGTTGACCCACTCGTCGCCGCCGAGGTTGACCCGCTCCTCGCTCGGGTCGAGGCGCCGGAAGCGGTTGTCCAGGACGCCGTGGATCGCGGCGGCGGGGTTGATGCGCACGTCCTTGGCGGCGGCGTGGAAGACCAGCGGGCCCAGGTCGCGAACGACGGCGACGGGGTCCATCTGCTGCCAGAACAGGTGCGAGGCGTCCAGCTCGACCCCGACGTTGGTGGCGCCGGTGCGCTCGACGAGCTCGCGGATGCCGGCGGGGTTGAAGACGAGGTTCTGCGGGTGCAGCTCCAGGGCGACCTTGACGTCCAGGTCGCGGGCCAGGGCGTCGATCTCGCGCCAGAACGGCGTGGCGACCTGCCACTGGTGCTCGAGCACGTCCAGCGCTGCGGAGTTCCACGCGTTGACGATCCAGTTCGGGCGGGTGGCGCCCGACTCACCGCCGGGCAGCCCGGACATCGTCACCACGCGGTGCTGGCCCAGGCGGTGCGCCAGGCGGATCGAGCGGCGCACGTCCTGGGCGTGGGCGTGGCCGATCACCTCGTTCGGGTGCAGCGGGTTGCCGTTGCAGTTGAGCCCGGCGATGGAGACACCGCTGCCCTCGAAGAGGGCCAGGAAGTCGTCGCGGGCGGCGTCGCTGACCAGCGATGTCGTCGAAGGTGGGCACGTGCACCGCCGGCAGGAAGCCACCGGTGTTCAGCTCGATCCCTTCCAGGCCGAGGTCGGCGATCACCTGGATCGCCTCGGGCAGGGACCTGTCGTGCAGGATCGCGTCGTAGACGCCGAACTTCATCCTCTGCTCCTGTTCTCAACGGTCGGTGCAGACGGCGGGGGCGGGTTCCCGCGGCACCCGCCCCCGTCGTCACGAACTGCTCACCGCCTCACCAGCGGTCGACGTGCTCCTGGATCGCCCCGCGCATCAGCCGGCTGGACTCCTCGCGCTTCTCCTCCCACGCGAAGACGCTGGCGCACAGCGCCCCGTCGAACCCGACCTCGCCGAGCGCGGTGAAGATCCCGTCGAAGTCCACCTCCCCCTCACCGATGTTCAGGTGCTGGTGGATGCGCGCGGTGGAGCCGGGCGGGTTGATGATGTACCGGAGCCCGGAAGAGCCGCGGAAGTCGAACGTGTCCGCCACGTGCACGTGCCGCACGAGGTCCCCGGCGTAGCGGATGATCCCCGGGCCGTCGCCGCCCTGGTGGAAGGTGTGCGGGGTGCAGTACACGAACCCCACCCAGGGGCGGTCCAGACCGCGCACGAGGTCCACCGCGCGGAAGCCGTCCTCGACGAAGTCGTCCGGGTGGGGCTCCAGGCGCAGCTCGATGCCGTTCGCCTCGAAGACGGGAGCCAGTTCCTCGAAGGACTCGAAGAATCGGGCCTCGCTGGCCTCGGGCAGCTCCGGACGGCCGTTGAACTCCGACTGCACCACGGGCACGCCGAGCTCGGTCGTGACCTCCACGATGCGCTTGATGTTGCGCACCGCCTGGCGGCGCTCGTCCTCACCGGGGCCTGACCAGCGCTGCACGAACTGCGTGGAGCACACGCCCACACCGGCTGCGTCCAGGGCCTTGCGGAAGGCGCGCACCGTGGCCAGGTCCACGCGCGGGTGCCGGAAGAACGGGATGAAGTCCTCGCGCGGGGACAGCTCGATCCACTCGTAGCCGAGGTCCGCGACCAGGCCCGGCAGCTTCAGCAGCGGCACGTCGCGGAACATGTAGGTGTCCAGGGCGATCTGCATCGTCGTCGCCCCTCAGACCCGGGCGCCGAGGTCGACCTCGACGCGGCGGCCGGTGCGCAGGGACTCCACGCCCGCGGCGCAGACGGCGGCGGCGGCGTACCCGTCCCACACGCCCGGGCCGTCGACGCCGGCACCGCTGCGGACGGCGTCCACCCAGCGCTGGAACTCGGTGTCGTAGGCGGCGCCGAAGCGCTCCTTGAAGTCGGCGGTGATGTGCCCGCCCCAGCCGGCCGAGGAGTGCTTCACCAGACCGACGCCCAGGCCGATCCGCGCGCTGCCGCGCTCGGCGACCAGCTCGGTGCGGACCTCGTAGCCGAACGTGGTGTTGACGAAGATCTCCACGTCGACCAGGGCGCCGCTCTCGGTCTCCATGAGGACGAACTGCGGGTCCTGCAGGCCCTCGGGGGCGTGGGAGGTGCGCCCCGGCGTCAGCACCGTGATGGCCCTGATCTCCTCGCCGAGCAGGAAGCGGGTCACGTCCACCTCGTGCACCACCGAGTCGAGGATGAGCTGCTCGGAGTTGAAGTTCGGCGGGGTGGTGGCGTTGCGGTGCGCGCAGTGCAGGAACAGCGGGCGGCCCAGCTCCTGCGAGGCGATGAGAGTGCGCAGCTGCTCGTACTCGGCGTCGAAGCGGCGCATGAAACCGACCTGCACCAGCTGGTGGCCCAGGGCGCGCTCGGCCTCCACCACCTTGCGGGAGGTCTCGGGCGACGTGGTCAGCGGCTTCTCGCACAGGGTCGGCTTGCCGGCCTCCAGCGCCGTCAGCACGAGGTCCTCGTGGGTGAAGCCCGGGGTGGCGATGACGACCGCGTCGACCTCGGGGTCCTGGATCGCCGCGACCGGGTCGTGCAGCGCGCGCACGCCGAACTCGGCGGCCACGGCGTCGGTGCGGGCCGCGTCCACGTCGCTGACCGCGACGAGCTGGGCGCCCTTGGTCAGCCGCGCCAGGCGGCGGGCGTGGTCCTGGCCCATCATCCCGACGCCGAGCACGGCGACGCGGAGGTCCCGGTCGTACCCCTGACGCGCGGTGTGCCGGGTGTTCTGCGTCGCCGTGCTCATGTGTCTTCTCCTACCGTGCGTTCTCGTGCGGAGCCGCCAGGGCGGCGGCGTTCTCGGGGGTCTGGCCGGGCACCGAGAGCTCGTGGCTGAGCGCCGCGAGCTCGGCACCACCGGCCATCTCGTTGGTGAGCTCGTCCAGCGTGATCTCCTGACGCGGCTTGTCCAGCGAGACGTGGCCGCGGTTGAGGATCACGAAGTGGTTGCCCACCAGGTACGCGTGGTGCGGGTTGTGGGTGATGAAGATGACGCCGAGGCCCGCGTCGCGGGCCTTGGCGACGTACTTCAGCACCACGCCGGACTGCTTGACGCCCAGCGCTGCGGTCGGCTCGTCGAGGATGAGGACCTTGGCGCCGAAGTAGATGGCGCGGGCGATGGCGATGCACTGGCGCTGGCCGCCCGAGAGGGCACCGACGGGGCGCTCCAGGTCGGGCACGTTGATGCCCATCTTGGTGAGCTCCTCGTCGGTGATCTCCATCATGCGCTTGACGTCGAGGCGCTTGAAGGGCCCGATGCCGGTGCGCAGCTCGGAGCCGAGGAAGAAGTTGCGCCAGATCGACATGAGCGGCACGAGCGCCAGGTCCTGGTAGACGGTGGCGATGCCGCGCTCGAGGGACTCGCGCGGGGAGGAGAAGCGCACCTGCTCCCCGTTGACCTCCAGCGTCCCCTCGGTGTGCTGGTGCAGACCGGCGACGACCTTGATCAGGGTCGACTTGCCGGCACCGTTGTCGCCGAGGACGCAGGTGATCTCCCCCTGCCGGACCGACAGCGACACCCCGCGCAGGGCGTGGACGTTGCCGTAGCTCTTCCCGACGTCCGTCAGGCGCAGGATCTCGGTGTTCGGGTCCTGCCCCGGCGCGCCGGGGCGCTCGTGGGCCTGCGTGCTCATCGGTCCCTCACCTCTTCGCGGCCTGGTTCTTGACGACCAGGTTGACGATCGTGGCCAGCAGGAGCATCACGCCGAGGAACAGCTTGAACCAGTTCGCGTCCCAGCCGGCGTAGACGATGCCCAGGCTGGTCATGCCGAAGATGAGGGCGCCGACGGCCGAACCGACGGCCGAGCCGTACCCGCCGGTGAGCAGGCACCCGCCGACGACGGCGGCGATGATGTAGATGAACTCCTGCCCGACGCCACCGCCGGACTGGATCGAGTCGAAGCTGAACAGCTGGTGCATCCCGACGAACCAGCCGCAGAAGCCGACCGCCATGAACAGGCCGATCTTGGTCTTCCTCACCGGCACGCCGACGGCGCGGGCGGCGGCGTGGTCCCCGCCGACCGCGAAGATCCAGTTGCCCACCCGGGTGCGCAGCAGCGTCCACGTGGCGATCGCGACGAACAGGATCCACCACAGCACGGTGATCCGGATGCCGACCCCGCCGACGGTGATGGTCGAGGCGAACACCGCGCGGGCGGAGTCCCAGCCGTCCATGTCGGACACGGCGCTGGAGGAGACCCCGCCGGTCAGCAGCTTCGTCACACCCAGGTTGATGCCCTGCAGCATGAAGAACGTGCCCAGGGTGATCAGGAAGCTGGGCAGGCCGGTGCGCATGAGCAACCAGCCGTTGAAGGCGCCGATCGCCAGGGCCAGCAGGAGCGAGACGAAGATCCCGACCCACAGGTTCAGCCGCAGCTGGTAGGAGAACGTCGCCGCCGCCAGCGCCGTGGTGGTCACGACCACGCCGGCCGACAGGTCGAACTCCCCGCCGATCATCAGCAGGGCCACCGCCACGGCCATGATGCCGATCGTCGAACCGGCGTAGGCGACCGTGGCCAGCGAGGACGCCTGCCGAAAGGTGGGCGCCACCGCGCAGAAGAGGATGAACACCGCCAGGGCGCCGATGAGGGAGCCGATCTCCGGCCGGGACAGCAGCCGGGAGGCGAAGGACCGGGTCTTGACCCGGTCGTCGCGGTCGCGGACCGCGGGACCGGCGCTGGGAGCGGTGACCGAGGTGCTCACGCGGACGTCACCTGGTCCCGCCGGCGGCGAACTCCGCCACGCGGTCGACGTTGGTGGAGTCGATGAACGACGGGCCGGTCAGCGTGGGCTGCCCACCACCGATGGTGTTGCCGTTGGTGTTGTACAGCCACAGCGAGTCCACGGCCAGGTAGCCCTGCAGGTAGGGCTGCTGGTCGATCGCCCACTGCACGTCGCCGTCCTGGATGGCGCCGATCAGCTCCTCGTTGGTGTCGAAGGTGACCACCTGCGCCTCGCTGCCGGCCGCGTCCACGGACTGCACGGCCGTCATCGCGAACGGCGCACCCAGGGTGACGACGCGGTCGATGCTCGGGGACTGCTGCAGCTTCGAGGTGATCGCCTGCTGCACCGACGGCATGTCGGTGCCGGTCACGTACAGCACCTCGCTGGTGCCGTTGAAGGTGTTGTCCACACCGCGGCAGCGCGCCTCCAGGCCGACGTGGCCCTGCTCCTGGATGACGCAGAGCTCGTGCTGGGCGCCCTCCTCGGTCAGCCTCGTGCCGGCGGCCTCGCCGGCCAGCTCCTCGTCCTGGCCGAAGTAGCCCACGGCACCGGACTCCTGCCAGTCCTCGAAACCGCCGTTGAAGGCGACCACGGGGATGCCCGCCTCCGTGGCCGCCTGCACCACCGGGGTCAGGGCGTCCGCCTTGGCCAGGGTGACCGCGATGCCGTCCACCCCGGAGTCGATCGCGCTCTGGACCAGGTTGACCTGGTCGCCGGCCTCGGGCGCGCCCTGGAAGTTCAGCTCGACGTTGTCCTTGGCCGCGGCGTCCTCGGCTCCGGAGCGCACGATGTCCCAGAAGGTGTCCCCCGGGGCGGCGTGGGTGATCATCGCGATCTCCATGCGGGGGGTGTCGGCGACCCCCGCGGCCGCCTCGTCCCCTCCGGTCTCCTCACGTCCACCGGAGGAGCTGCAGCCGGCCACGGTCATCGCGGCCACGGCCACGAACGCGGCGGCGGCGGTCCTGTGCGAGCGAATCCTCATCGATCCGTTCCCTTCTCCCCGGGCGTCGTCGGCCCGCTGGCGTGGAGCCCGCTGTTCCTCAGCGGGGTGGTGCGGCGGTGCGGGTGGTGCGGGTGGAGCGCGCGCCGGCCACCCGGGTCGGGGGCCGACAGCGCGGGCTCAGGCCTGCGGGAGCCGGCAGGAGCGCAGGTAGCTGAAGGTGCGCTTGGCGATGGGCAGCGGGGCGTCGAAGGCGACCGGGTAGAGGTCCTGCTCGACGATGGCGAAGACGTCACGCCCCAGATCTTCCAGGGCGTCCAGGATGGGCGGCATGTCGGGGACCCCCTGCGGGGGCTCCACCATCGCGCCGAGCTTGACGGCGTCGCCGAAGCCGAGGTCCTCGGCCTTCACCTTCGCGACCACCTGCGGGTCCACCTGCTTGAGGTGGGCGTAGGCGATGCGGTCGGGGTACCGGCGGATGATCTCCAGGTTGTCCCCGCCGGAGTAGCTGACGTGGCCGGTGTCCAGGCAGAGCTTCACCGCGTCGGGGTCGGTCATCTCCAGGAAGCGCTCGATCTCGTCCTGGGTGTCGACGTGGGTGTCGGCGTGGGAGTGGAACGCCATCTGCAGGCCGTAGCCGTCCTTGATCGCCCGGCCGAGGCGGTCCATGCCGGAGGCCAGCCGCTGCCAGCCCTCCTCGTCCAGGGTGCGCGGCTCCAGGGCCTCACCGGTCTTGTCGCTGCGCCACTGGCCGGGGATGACCACCAGGTGGGTGCCGCCCATCGCGCGGGTCAGCTCCGCGACCTCCTCGACCTGGGCCCACGCCTCGTCGTAGTGGTCCGGGCGGTGCAGGGCGGCGAAGATGGTGCCGGCGGAGACCTTGAGGTTCCGCGGCGCCAGCGCGTCGGCCAGCTGCTGCGGATCGGTCGGCAGGTAGCCGTACGGGCCCAGCTCGATCCACTCGTAGCCGGCCTCGGCGACCTCGTCGAGGAAGCGGGTCCACGGGGTCTGCAGCGGGTCGTCGGCGAACCAGACGCCCCAGGAGTCGGGGGCCGATCCGATGGTGATGCGGCTCACTTCAGAACCCTCCACGTCGTCGTGTTCCTGCACCGTCCGCCCAGCACCACCTGCGGGCACGGGAACTGTCGCGCGCCCTGCGCGACCTGTCAAGCATTTGTCCGGACATTCTGACCTGGTGGCGCTCGGCCCGCCCGTTCCCGCCGCGCCCAGGAGCGCGGCGGGAACGTCCCCTCCCCCGGCGGGCGTCAGAGCAGCGGGCGCTGGCGCGCCTTGTGCGCCTCGTACTCCGCGCGGGCGGACTGCGTCGAGGCCAGGTGGGAGACCTCGGAGACGGGCACGTCCCACCAGCCGCCACCGTCGGGCGCCTCGGAGTACAGGTCGGTCTCCACGTGCACCAGCGTGGACTCCTCGGACGCCTTGGCGTCCTGCAGCGCCGCCACGAGCTCGGCGCGGGTGCTCACGCGCAGCACGCGCACCCCCAGGCTCTCGGCGTTGGCGGCCAGGTCCACGGGGAGCTTGTCGCCGGCCAGGTGGCCCTGCTCGTCGCGGTAGCGGTACTTCGTGCCGTAGCGCTGCGAGCCGCGCGACTCCGACAGCGCGCCGATGGAGGCGAAGCCGTGGTTCTGCAGCAGCACCACGATCACCTTCACCCGCTCCTGCACGGCCGTGACCAGCTCGGTGGGCATCATCAGGTAGGAACCGTCCCCGACCGTGATGAAGACGTCCCGGTCCGGCGCGGCCATCCGGACCCCGATGCCGCCGGGGATCTCGTAGCCCATGCAGGAGTACCCGTACTCGACGTGGTAGCCCTTGCGGTCGCGCGTGCGCCACATGCTGTGCAGGTCGCCCGGCAGCGAGCCGGCCGCGCACACCACGACGTCGCGCGCGTCCGCGACCTCGTCGACGGCGCCGAGCACCTCGGCCTGCGCCAGCACGCCGTTGCGCTCCCCCAGCCCGGAGCGGTAGTAGCTCTCCACCACGGCGTCCCACTCGCGGTTCAGGCGCGCTGCGCGCTCCCGGTACTCGTCGGGCGTGGAGAAGCCCTCCAGGGCGGCCCCCAGGGCCTCGAGCGCCTCCCGGGCGTCCGCGAGCACCGGCAGCCCGGCGTGCTTCACGCTGTCCAGCCCGGCGACGTTGATGTTGACGAACCGCACGTCCGGGTTCTGGAACGCCGTGCGCGAGGCCGTGGTGAAGTCCTGGTAGCGGGTCCCGATGCCGATGACGAGGTCCGCCTCGGCGGCGATCTCGTTGGCCGCGGTGGTGCCGGTGGAACCGATCGCCCCCAGGCACAGCGGGTGGTCGTACGGCAGGGTGCCCTTGCCGGCCTGCGACTGGCCCACCGGGATGCCGGTGGCCTCCACGAACGCGCGCAGCGCGTCGTCGGCGCCCGAGTAGGTCACGCCGCCGCCGGCGACGACCATCGGCGCCTTCGCGGCGCGGACCAGCGCGGCCGCCTCCTGGATCAGCGCCTTCTCCGGCACCGGGCGGGCGATGCGCCAGGTGCGCTCGCGGAACAGCTCCGCCGGCCAGTCGTGCGCCTCGGCCTGCACGTCCTGGGGCAGGCAGACCGTGGCCGCGCCGGTCTGCGCGGGATCGGTCAGCACGCGCATCGCCCCCAGCAGGGCCGCGGGCAGCTGCTCGGGGCGCCACACGCGGTCGAAGAAGCGCGACAGCGGCCGGAAGGCGTCGTTGACGGAGACGTCGTAGCCGTAGTCGTGCTCCAGCTCCTGCAGCACCGGGGAGGCGACGCGGGTGGCGAAGACGTCGCTGGGCAGCAGCAGCACGGGGATGCGGTTGACGGTGGCCAGCGCCGCGCCGGTGAGCATGTTCGACGAGCCCGGGCCGATGGATGCCGTCACGGCCATCGCCTGCAGCCGGTCCTTCTGGCGGGCGTAGCCGACGGCGGTGTGCACCATCGCCTGCTCGTTGCGCCCGGTGATGTACGGCACCTGCGCCGCGGGCTTCCAGCCGTCGCCGGCGTCGGCCTCCAGCTCGGCCTCCAGCAGCGCCTGCCCGACGCCGGCCACGTTGCCGTGGCCGAAGATGCCCAGCACGCCGCCGAAGAACTGCTGGCGCTGCCCGTCGCGCTCGGTGAACTGGCAGCTGAGGAACCGCACGACCGCCTGGGCGACGGTCAGGCGGACGGTGCCCGCCGGGTTCGGGGTGGGTGCGCTCATGGCGATCGGCTCCGATCGGTTCGTGCGGGGAGGGGTTTCAGGCGCCGGTGGGCGCGGAGTAGAGGGGCAGCCGGGGGTCGACGTCCTGCTCGTCCCACGTGCCGCGGACCCACCCGTGGGCGGGGTCGTCGCAGATCTTCCAGGCCCGCTCGTCCTCCGGGCCGGCCATGACGTTGAGGTAGTACATGTCGTGCGAGGGCGAGGCGATGGACGGGCCGTGCCAGCCGTGCGGGATGAGCACGACGTCGCCGGAACGCACCTCCTCCAGCACGTCGATCGGCCGCTCCGGGTCGCCGTACACGCGCTGGTAGCCCAGGCCGGCCTCCGCGCCGGGGGTGCCGGTGGGAGCCAGCGAGCGGAACTCGAAGTAGTAGACCTCCTCCAGCTCGCTCTCCACGTCGCTGGTGCGGTCGTGCCGGTGCGGCGGGTACGAGGACCAGTTCGCCGCCGGGGTGAGCACCTCGCAGGCGATGAGCTTGTCGGTCTCGAACGCCTGCGGGGTGGCGAAGTTGTTGACCTGCCGGCTGCACCGGCCCGCCCCCCGCAGCTCCACGGCGACCCCGGAGGCGGGGCCGTAGCGGAACGGCAGGCGGCGGCGGGCACGGGCGCCGGGGAACGAGAGCACTGCGCCGTCGCGGCTGGAGACGCGGACGGTGCTGTCGCGGCCGACGTAGGCGAAGTCGCTGACCGCGTCGAACACGCTGCTGCGGCCGGCCAGGTCGATCACCTCGCCGTCCACCTCGACGCGCGCGGCGCCCGACAGCGGCAGGACGAGCAGTTCCTCCTCCCCCGTGGCGAACTCGTGGGCGGCACCCGGGGCGAGGGTGAGGGTGCGCAGGCTGGAGAAGCCCCAGCCGGCGTCCTCGGGCGTCACCACGAGGTCGAACCCGTCGCGGGCGGCGCTGCCGCGGGGCAGGTGCAGGGCGTTGTCCGCCACGTCGGTCGATCCTCTTCCTCTGTCGGGTGGTGGGTTCAGTGCACGAGCGAGGCGGCGGTGCGCACGGCACCGGCCACGTCGTCGTCCGGCGGGTACAGCAGGGTGCGCCCGACGGTCAGCCCACGCACCGAGGGCAGGGCCAGCGCCTTCTGCCAGGTCGCGAACGTCTCCTCCGGGGAGGTGACCGGGTCCCCGCCCAGCAGGACCGTGGGCAGCGTCGTGGCCTCCATGACGCGCTCCATCCCCTCCACCACGGGCACCTTCAGCCAGGTGTACGCGGTGGTGCGGCCGAGGGCCTGGGCCACGTTGACGGACTTGATGACGCCCTCGGCGGTCAGGTCGTGCACGACCTTGCCGTCCACCCAGCGCGACCAGAACGGCTCGATCATCGCGACGAGCCGACGCTCGGACAGTTCGCTGATGGCCTGCGCGGAGGCGGTCAGGGTCGGCAGCGTGCCGGGGTCGTCCAGCGCGATGCGGGTGAGGAACTTGCCGCCGTCGAGGTTGGCGTCGGCGATCGCCTGCGCGTCGTAGCCGGTGAAGCGGTCGTCGAGCTCGAACGAGGCGCCCTGCAGGCCGCCGCGGTTCATCGAGCCGAAGACGACCTTGCCCTCCAGCGCCCCCATGAGGGTGAGGTCCTCGATGATGTCGGCGCTGCCGAGCAGCCCGTCCACGCCGGGGTCGGCCAGCGCCACGCGCAGGCGGTCCAGCAGTTCGGTGCGGCTGGCCATGGCCATGGGGCGCGCGCCCACGCCGTTGGCGCCGCGCGCCGGGTGGTCGGCGGCCACGATCATCAGGCGGCCGTCGGCGGGCAGCAGCTGCCGGCGGCGGCGGCGCGCCCGGGACAGCTCGGCGATGCGCTCGGGCTGGAACGCGCGGACGTCGGAGACCTCCGCGTAGTCCTTGGCGAAGGAGGGGTTCTCAGGCACGGGCGGCGACCTCCTGCAGCAGGGCCTCGACCTCGGCGGTCGTCGGCATGGCGGTGGAGCACTCGCGGCGGGTGGCGACGATCGCCCCGGCGGCGTTGGCGAACCTCAGCACGTGCTCGAGGTCCCAGCCGGACAGCAGCCCGTGGCACAGGGCGCCGCCGAAACCGTCACCGGCACCCAGGCCGTTGACGACCTCCACGGGGGTCGGGGGCACCTCGACGACCCGGGTGCCGGAGCCGTCGCGGGTCATGCCGAGCACGCCGCGCGGGCCCTGCTTGACGACGGCGATCTCGACGCCGGCGTCCAGCAGCGCCTCGGCGGCGCGGCGGGGCTCGGTCTCGCCGACGGCGACCTCGCACTCCTCCTTGTTGCCGACCGCGACGGTGACGTGCGGCAGTGCCCGACGGACCTGCTCGGTGGCCTCGGCCGGGTCCTCCCAGAACATCGGCCGGTAGTCCAGGTCCAGGACCGTCAGCGGCTTGCGGGCGCGGGCGCCCCACGCGGCGTGGTGGGCACCGCGGCTGGGCTCCTCGCTCAGGCCGGTGACGGTCGCCCAGAACACCCCGGCGCCGGCGATCGCGTCCAGGTCCAGCTCCTCGGCGCGGATCTGCAGGTCCGGCGCGGTCGGCTGGCGGTAGAAGAGCAGCGGGAAGTGGTCCGGCGGGTACATCTCGCAGAACGCCAGCGGGGTGTTCAGCCCGTCGACGCCGGAGACGAAGGCGTCGGAGACGCCGAACTCCGCCAGCGCCTTGTGGACGAACGTGCCGAAGGCGTCGTGGCCGGTGCGGGTGACGACGGCGGCGGACCGGCCGTGGCGGGCGGCGGCGACCGCGACGTTGGTGGCGCTGCCACCCAGGTACTTGCCGAAGGTCTCGACGTCCTCCAGCCCCACACCGTCCTGCAGGGGGTAGATGTCGACCCCGACCCTGCCCATCGTCACCACGTCGAACGCGGCGCTGCTGCTCACGCGAGCCTCCCTCGAATCTCGTCGGGCCTCGTTCCGGCGGAGCCGGAGCACTGCCCGGGAGGGAGCGCTCCGGTGCGCCCTGGAGCGGTGCGTCCCTCCCGGGCACGTGCGTCGCCCGGGCCGCATCGGCGCGGTGACAGCACCCAGCCTGACCTCCCGCCCCGAACGCTGTCAAGCATATGTCAGGACAAATCGACATGCTGACGTGAAAGCCACCCTCGGGCTAGCATGGCGCGACGGCCGGCAGCGGCTGAGCAACGACGCTGAGCACAGGAGCCCCCCGCGGTGGACGACCTCTTCGACGACCTCGACCGGTCAAGCCCGGTCCCCCTCTACTTCCAGGTCGCCCGGCAGATCGAGCAGGCCATCGAGGGCGGCAAGCTGCCCCCCGGTTCCCGGCTGGAGAACGAGATCACCCTGGCCGACCGGCTGGGCCTGTCCCGGCCCACGATGCGGCGGGCCATCCAGCAGCTCGTCGACAAGGGCCTGCTGGTGCGCAAGCGCGGCGTGGGCACGCAGGTCGTGCACGGGCAGGTCACCCGCCCCGTGGAGCTGACCAGCCTGCACGACGACCTCGCGGCCAACGGCCAGCGCCCCGCCACGCAGGTCCTCGTGCACGAGGTCGTCCCCGCCCCCGGCGAGGTCGCCGCCTGCCTGGCGGTCGCCGAGGACAGCCCCGTGCTGCACCTGCGGCGCCTGCGCCTGTCCGCCGACGAGCCGCTGGCCGTGCTGGAGAACTGGCTGCCCGAGCAGTTCACCGACCTGGCCGAGACCAGCCTGGCCGAGCGGGGCCTGTACCAGCTGCTGCGCTCGCGGGGGGTGGGGATGCGCGTGGCCCGCCAGCGCATCGGGGCCCGGCGCGCCACCGTCGAGGAGTGCTCGCTGCTCGACGAGACCCGCGGCAGCCCCCTGCTGACGATGGAGCGCACCACCCACGACGACTCCGGCCGGGCCGTGGAGTGGGGCCGGCACGTCTACCGCGCCAGCCGCTACGCCTTCGAGGTCACCCTCGTCGACCGCTGACCGCACCACGGCGTCCACCCGGCCGCCGATCCCGCACCAGGAGGAGGACCGTGGCGCTGCTGCCCGGCAAAGTCGTGCTCGTCAGCGGAGGGACCCAGGGGGTGGGTGCGGCGGTAGCGCGGGCCGCCGCCCGCGAGGGTGCCGCCGTCGTGGTCACCGGGCGACGACCGGACGTCGGCGAGGCCCTGGTCGCCGGGCTGACCGCCACGGGCGCGCAGGCGTCGTTCGTGCGCACCGACGTCGCCGACGTCACCTCCGCCCGGGCGTCGGTGGCCGCGACCGTCGAGCGGCACGGCCGGGTGGACTGCCTCGTCAACGCCGCCGGGCTCACCGCTCGCGGCACGCTGCTGGACACCACCCCGGAACTGTTCGACGCCCACGTCGCGGTGAACGTGCGCGGGCCCTTCTTCCTGATGCAGGCGGTCGTCCGCGACATGCTCTCCCGCGGTGCGCCCGGGACGGTCGTCAACGTCATCTCCTCCTCGGAGCACGGCGGGCAGCCGTACCTGGCCCCTTACGTCGCGGCCAAGGCGGGGCTCGCCGGGCTGACCCGCAACGTCGCGCACGCGCACCGCTTCGACCGCATCCGCGTCAACGGCCTGGACATCGGCTGGACCGACACGGAGGGCGAGGACGCCACCCAGCGCGAGTTCCACGGCGCGACCGGCGGGTGGGCCGAGCGGGCCGGACGCGACCTCCCGATGGGCCGGCTCGGGCAGGTCGACGAGATCGCCGACATGGTCGTCTTCCTGCTCTCCGACCGTTCCGGCGTCGTCACCGGGTCGGTGCTCGACTGGGACCAGAACGTCCTCGGCGGCCTGGACTGACACTCACCGCCCCGTGGAACCGGCACCACCCGCAGAACCACACCCCGGACCCCGCGCAACCCTGGAGGAACCCGTGCGCCTCGGACTGATCGGCCTGGGGCGCATCGGCGCCTTCCACGCCGCCACCCTCACCGGCCTGGAGGCCGTGGACTCGCTCGTCGTCGCCGACGTGGCCCCCGGCGCGGCGCAGGCGGTGGCCGAGCGCCACCCCGGCCGCGTCGTGGCCGTGTCCGGGACGGGTGAGGTCCTCGCCTCCGGCGTCGACGGCCTCGTCGTCGCCGCCGCGACCGACGCCCACCCCGAGCTGATCCTGGCCGCCGTGGACGCGGGGCTGCCGGTGTTCTGCGAGAAGCCCGTCGCCCGGGCGGCCGCCGACGCGGTGGACGTGCTGCGCCGCGTCGAGGCTGCGGGGGTCCCCGTGCAGATCGGGTACAACCGGCGCTTCGACGCCGCCGTGGCCGCGGCCCGCGAGGCGGTCGCCTCCGGCGCCCTCGGGCGCCTGCACACGGTGCGCTCCACCACGATGGACCCCGCTCCACCGCCGGCGGCGTACGTCGCCGGCTCCGGCGGGATCTTCCGCGACTGCAGCGTCCACGACTTCGACACCGTGCGGTTCGTCACCGGCCGGGAGGTCGTGGAGGTGTACGCCACCGGCAGTGCGAACGGCGACCCGGTCTTCGCCGAGAACGGCGACGTGGACACCTCCGCGGCCGTCCTCACGCTCGACGACGGCGCGCTGGCCCTGGTGTCCAACACCCGCTACAACGCCCGCGGCTACGACGTGCGCCTGGAGCTGCACGGCACGGCCGACAGCGTCGCCGCCGGTCTGGACGACCGCCTGCCGCTGCGCTCGCTGGAGCCGGGCACGACCTTCCCCGCCGGGGCGCCGCACGAGTTCTTCATGGACCGCTTCGCCGACGCCTACCGCGCCGAGCTGTGCGCGTTCACCGAGGTCGTCGCCGGGACCCGCCCCTCGCCGTGCACCGTCGCCGACGCCGTGGAGGCCGGCTGGATCGCCGAGGCGTGCACGCTCTCGCTGCGCGAGCACCGGCCCGTGCGCGTCGACGAGGTCCGGACGGGAGGAACCCCGGCCTGACCCCGATCCGTTCCCCGCCCCAGACGACAGAGAGGCCCGCCCGATGCCCACCTCCCCCACCACGCCGAGCAGCCCCGCCTGGTTCACCCCGGCCGACTGCGACCTGGACGCCTTCCGCGCCGTCGTCGAGCAGGAGACCCAGCTGAGCGGCTACCCGCACGCCGACGCCGTCGAGCAGGGCGTCCTCGTCTACGGCGAGCGGCTGCGCGGCGCCCTGGCCGACGCGACCGCCCGGCGCGAGGTGCAGACCGAACTCGTGCACGCCCTCGCCGACGGCCCCGGGATCGTGGTGTTCTCCGGCGCCTTCGACGCAGGAGCCGTGGATCGCGCCGGCACGGTGTTCCGCGCGCTGATCGACGAGCAGAGGGCCGCCGGGGTCGCCGGCGGCGACCACTTCGCCAAGCCCGGTGCGAACGACCGCGTGTGGGGCGCGCTGGACAAGTTCGCCGTGCGCGATCCAGAGGCGTTCTGCGACTACTACGCCAACGACGTGCTCGCCCTGGTCTGCGAGGCGTGGCTGGGCCGCGGCTACCAGGTCACCTCGCAGGTCAACGTCGTCAACCCCGGCGGCACCGCGCAGCGCGCGCACCGCGACTACCACCTGGGGTTCATGGACCGCGAGCAGGCGCTGGGCTACCCCGCGCACGTGCACGCCCTGTCCCCGGCGCTCACCCTGCAGGGCGCCGTCGCGCACGTGGACATGCCCGTGGAGACCGGACCGACGCTGTACCTGCCGCACTCGCAGAAGTACCCGGCCGGCTACGTCGCCTTCCACCAGCCGGAGTTCACCGCGTACTTCGACGCCCACCGCGTGCAGCTGCCGCTGCGCAAGGGCGACGCGGTGTTCTTCAACCCCGCCCTCTTCCACGGCGCGGGGTCCAACGTGTCCGCCGACGTCAAGCGCATGGCGAACCTGCTGCAGGTCTCCTCCGCGTTCGGCCGGGCCATGGAGACGGTGGACACCACCGCCGCGAGCTCGGCGGTGTTCGGGGCGCTGCGCGCGCAGCGCGCGGCGGGGGCGGGCGAGCGCGCGCTGCGCAACGTCGTGGCCGTGGCCGCCGAGGCGTACGCGTTCCCCACGAACCTCGACCGCGACCAGCCGATCGGGGGGCTGGCACCGCAGACGCAGGCGGAGCTGCTGTGGCAGGCCGTGGAGGAGGGCTGGGAGCAGGACCGCCTGGACGACCAGCTGGCGGCCCACGAGGAGCGCCGGCGCACGGGCCTGCGCTGAGAGCCTCCGGGACGCACCGCGGCCCGCCACCCCGAGGGGGTGGCGGGCCGCGGTGCGTGCGGTGCTCCGGCGCGTTCAGCGCGGGTTCTGGGCGGGCAGCTTGACGGCGAGGATCGGCACGTCGGCCTCCATGAGCAGCTCCTGGGACAGGCTGCCCAGCACCGCCTTGCCGACGGGTGAGCGCCGGCGGACCCCGATCACCAGGCGGTGCACCGAACCCGCCCGCTCGGCGAGCGCGCCGAGCACCGCCTCCTCCCGGGAGCGGCGCGAGGGGCGCTCGACGACCTCCACACCCAGCCCCTCGGGGGCCTCGGAGAGGTCCAGCGGGCCCAGCTGCAGGTTCACGGCGACCAGGTCGGTCCCCAGCAGCTGCGCCTCCGCGTACGCGGCGCGCAGGGCGTTCTGCCCCTCGGCGGAGTCGGTCACGGCGACCATGACGGACATGCGGTCCTGCCTTCCCTCGACGTCTACAGCGTTCTCAGCAGCGCACGACCGGTGACCGCGCGCTCAGGAGTAGTCCCGGCGGAACTGCTCCTCCAGCTCCTCCAGCGACCGACCGCGCGTCTCGGGGACCGAGGTCTTGATGAAGACCAGGGCGGCGACGCCCAGCGCGGCGAAGATGAAGAACGTCGAGGAGATGCCGACCCCGGCGACCAGCTGCGGGAACGACAGGCCCACCAGGAAGTTCGTGACCCACAGCAGGAACACCGCCACGCCCAGGCCGAAGCCGCGCAGCTTCAGCGGGAAGATCTCCGCGAGCATCAGCCAGACGAGCGGGCCGATGGTCCCCTGCATGACGAACACGAACGCGACGACGAGCGCGAGGATGACGTAGCCGCGCAGGAGCCCCGGGGGCAGCACGGTGGAGAAGATCCCGACGAGCAGGTGGGCGACGGTCGTCCCGGTGAAGCCGACCAGCAGCATCGTTCGCCGGTCGACGCGGTTGATCAGCCGCAGGCCGACGAGGACGCCGGCGAGGGAGAAGGCGCCGTTGGCGGTGTTGGCGATGAGGGCGCCGTTGGCCGAGAACCCGACCTCCTGCAGCAGCTGCGTGCCGTAGTACATGATCGAGTTGATGCCGGTGAGCTGCTGGAAGACGGCCAGCCCGATGGCGATGAACAGGACCCGCCGCACCCACTCGGTGCCCAGGTCGGACCACCCGCCGACGTGGGCCTCCTTCTCCTCCTCGGCCAGGGCGTGGACCTCGGCGAGCTCGGCCTGCGCCCGCTCGGGGCTGCGGACCTGGCGCAGGACGTCGAGAGCCTCGGCGTCGCGCCCCTGGGAGACGAGCCAGCGCGGGCTCTCGGGCATGCGGAGCATGCCGAAGAACAGCGCCACGGCAGGCAGCGCCGCCACGGCGAGCATGTACCGCCAGACGTTCTCGTTCTCGCCCCAGACGTTGCCGATGATCGCGTTGACGACGAACGCGGCGAACTGCCCCGTCACGATCATGACCTCGTTGCGGGTGACGAGACCACCACGGCGCTCGGACGGGGAGATCTCCGCCAGGTAGACCGGCACGGTCACCGAGGCTCCACCGACCGCCAGGCCGAGCACGAAGCGGGCCACGACGAGCACGGTGAGGTTCGGGGAGAGCACGCACCCGACGGCGCCGGCGAAGAACAGGCCGGCCAGCAGCAGGATGTTCTTGCGGCGGCCCTGGCGGTCGGAGAGGCGCCCACCGAGGGCGGCACCCAAGGCGGCGCCGAGCAGCAGGATGCTGGTGACGAGCCCCTCGGTGAACGCGGTGAGGCCGAAGTAGGTCTCCATCGGCTCGAGCGCGCCGTTGATGACGCCGGTGTCGTAGCCGAACAGCAGGCCGCCGAAGGTGGCGACCACCGCGACCCGGCCCAGCCGTCGGGAGTGCGGACCGCGGCTGTCCGGGGGCAGCGGCACGGTCGTGGTCGCGCCGTGCCCCTGGACCGGGTGGTGCGCTGAGGAGGCGCCGTGCGTGGGTGAGGCCATGGGAGAACCCTTCGTGCGTGCTGCGTCGCAGCGTCGATCGGGTGCGGACGGCCGGGATCCCCGCCGGTCGTGCCGGCCGGGCCCGCTGCGGCTACGTGCCCGGGGCCGGCGACGCGCGGGTGCCGGGGGTCGCGCCCACGGCGACCCCTCGACCACCTCGTCCAGTCACCGCTGCTCCTCGGGTTCACCGTCGAACTCGTGCGGCCCGCACCGGTGGTGCGAGCGGGACGACCGTACGGACAGCCACGTTCTAATGTCAAGACATTCTGTCACTTGGGGGTGCGAGGCGGTGGAGCGGGATGCAGGCCCGCACTCGTCCAGGACGTGGAAGAACCTCACTCGCGACTGCTCCAACGACACGGTCCCCGCAACCCCCTGAGATCAGGGTGTTGCGGGGACCGATAGAACCCACGTCGCGCTGCGGGGCCCTCGGGACGGTGCCGGACCGTCAGGCGCCGAAGCGCGCCGGCAGCGTCGCGGTGTGCGCGGCGCGCAGCTCGGCGAGCGGCACGGTGAACAGCCCTTGCACGTCCAGGGCCGCCTCCTCGCCCTCGGAACCTGCGTCGGGGGCGTCGGTGACGCCGATGCGCAGGTGCGCCAGGCCGCGCGCGGTGCACATGTCGGTGAAACGGACCTCCTCCTCGCGGGGCACCGCGACGATCGCGCGGCCCGCCGACTCGGAGAACAGCGCCGTGAACGCGTCGACGCCGTCGCGCTCGCACAGCTCGTCCAGCCACACGCGCGCGCCCACGCCGAAGCGCAGCACCGACTCCACCAGGGCCTGGGCCAGGCCGCCGTCGGCGAGGTCGTGCGCGGCGTCCACCAGGCCGTCGCGCGAGCAGTTCACCAGCACGTCGGCCAGCAGCTTCTCGTGCGCGAGGTCCAGCACCGGCGGCAGCCCGCCGAGGTGCCCGTGCTCGGCCCACGCCCACTCCGAGCCGCCCAGCTCGTCGCGGGTGGTGCCCAGCAGGTAGACGTTCCGGCCGGTCTCGCGCCACCCCGACGGGGTGCGGCGCGAGACGTCGTCCAGCACGCCCAGCACGCCGATCACCGGGGTGGGCAGGACCGCGGAGTCCAGGCCGGCATCGCCGGTCTGGTTGTACAGCGAGACGTTGCCACCGGTGACGGGCACGCCCAGCGCCTCGCACGCCTCGGCCAGGCCCTGCACGGCCTCGGCGAACTGCCACATGACGCCCGGGTCCTCCGGGGAACCGAAGTTCAGGCAGTCGGTGACCGCCAGGGGCCTGGCGCCCGCGGTGGCGACGTTGCGGTACGCCTCCGCCAGGCAGAGCTGGGCGCCGGTGCGCGGGTCCAGCTTGGTGTAGCGGCCGTTGCCGTCCAGGCTCAGCGCCACCCCGAGGCCGCTCTCCTCGTCCACGCGCACCACCCCGGCGTCGTCCGGGGTGGCCAGGGTGGTGTTGCCCAGCACGTAGCGGTCGTACTGGTCGGTGACCCACGCGCGGCTGCACAGGTTCGGGGAGGCGAGCATCCGCAGCAGCGTGGCGCGCAGCTCCTCGCCCGTCGCCGGGCGCGGCAGGCGCTGCGCCGTGGGGGCGTCGGCCTGCAGGGCGTCCTGGGAGGCGGGGCGCTCGTACGGGCGCTGGTACACCGGGCCCTCGTGGGCCACCGTGCGCGGCGGCACGTCCACGACCGTCTCGCCGTGCCACTGCACCACGAGGTGGTCGCCGCCGGTGACCTCGCCGAGCACGGCGGCCTCGACGTCCCACCTGGCGGTCACCCGCAGGAACTCGTCGATGTTCGCCGGGGTGACCACGGCCATCATGCGCTCCTGCGACTCGCTCATGAGGATCTCCTCCGGCGAGAGGGAGGGGTCGCGCAGCGGCACCCGGTCCAGGTGGATGAGCATGCCGCCGTCGCCGGCGCTGGCCAGCTCGCTCGTCGCGCAGGACAGGCCCGCGCCGCCGAGGTCCTGGATGCCCTCCACCAGGCCGGCGTGGAACAGCTCCAGGCAGCACTCGATGAGCACCTTCTCCTGGAACGGGTCGCCCACCTGCACGGCGGGGCGCTTGCTGGGGCCGCCGGCCTCGAACGTCTCGGACGCCAGCACCGACACCCCGCCGATGCCGTCGCCGCCGGTGCGGGCGCCGAAGAGCACCACGAGGTTGCCCACGCCGCGCGCGTTCGCCAGGTGCAGGTCCTCGTGCCGCAGGGCGCCCACGCACAGGGCGTTGACCAGCGGGTTGCCCTGGTACGAGGGGTCGAAGAAGACCTCGCCGCCGATGTTGGGCAGACCGATGCAGTTGCCGTACCCGCCGACGCCGGAGACCACGCCGGGCACCACCCGGGCGGTGTCGGGGTGGTCGATCGCCCCGAAGCGCAGCGAGTCCATGACGGCGATCGGGCGCGCACCCATCGCCATGATGTCGCGGATGATGCCGCCGACACCGGTGGCCGCGCCCTGGTAGGGCTCGACGTAGCTGGGGTGGTTGTGGCTCTCCACCTTGAACGTCACGGCCCAGCCGTCGCCGACGTCCACGACGCCGGCGTTCTCGCCGATGCCCACCATGAGGTGCTTCTTCATCTCGTCGGTGGTGTGCTCGCCGAAGGTGCGCAGGTGCACCTTGGAGGACTTGTAGGAGCAGTGCTCGCTCCACATCACCGAGTACATCGCCAGCTCCGCGCCCGTGGGCCGGCGGCCCAGGATCTCGCGGATGCGCTCGTACTCGTCGGCCTTCAGGCCCAGCTCGGCCCACGGCTGCTCGTGCCCGGGGGTGGTGGCGGCCCGCTCGACGGTGTCCAGGGCGCGCGCGGTCGGCACGACGGGGGCGCTCACGCGCCCACCGCCGCCAGGCCGGCGCCCAGCACGGACGCGAACAGGCCCAGCCCGTCGGTGCCGGGGCCGTAGCCGGCCTCCACCGCGTGCTCGGGGTGCGGCATGAGGCCCACGACGTTGCCGCGCTCGTTGGCGATGCCGGCGATGTCGCGCAGCGAGCCGTTGGGGTTGGCGCCCAGGTACCGGAAGACCACGCGGCCCTCGCCCTCCAGGCGGTCCAGGGTCTCGGCGTCGGCGACGAAGCCGCCCTCGCCGTTCTTCAGCGGCACCGTGATCTCGGCGCCGGCCTCGAAGGCGGACGTCCACGCCGTCGCGGTGGACTCCACGCGCAGGCGCTGGTCCGTGCACACGAACTTCTGGTGGTCGTTGCGCACCAGGGCGCCGGGCAGCAGGTGCGACTCGCACAGCACCTGGAAGCCGTTGCAGATGCCCAGGACGGGCAGGCCGCGCTGAGCGCCGGCGACGACCTCGCCCATGACGGGCGCGAAGCTGGCGATGGCCCCGCAGCGCAGGTAGTCGCCGTAGGAGAACCCGCCGGGCAGCACGACGGCGTCCACGCCGCGCAGGTCCGCGTCGGCGTGCCAGAGGGCCACCGGCTCGGCGCCGGCCAGGCGCACCGCGCGCCGGGCGTCGCCGTCGTCCAGGGAGCCGGGGAAGGTGACGACGCCGACCTTCACGCGGGCACCTCCCCCGCGGCGCGGACGGAGACGACGTCCTCGATGACCGGGTTGGACAGCAGCTTCTCGGCCGCGGCGCGAGCCTGCTCGAGGACCTCCGGGGTGACCTCCCCGTCGACCTCCAGCTCGAACCGCTTGCCCTGGCGGACGCCGGTGAAGGCGTCGAAGCCCAGTCGCGGCAGGGCGCCGACGACGGCCTTGCCCTGCGGGTCGAGGATCTCGGGTTTCGGCATGACGTCGATGACGACGCGGCCCATGCGCGGCGCTCCTTCGAGGGGGTGGACCCGGGGGGGGCTCGGATGCGCCCAGGTTACCGCCGCGGCGCGGGCGGCCCGTCCCCCGGGACGTCCCCCGGGACGCGGTCGTCCTGCACGTCCCAGCCCACCAGGCGGTGCGGCAGGCCCCGGTGGCCGCGCGTGGTCCACACCGACACCGCCGCGGCCACCGCGAGCGCGGTGGCCAGGGTGGAGGCGGCACCGGGCCCGGCGGTGTTCAGCAGGTGGTAGCCGCCCGCGCCCGCCAGCCAGCGCACGACCACCCGCGCCGGGCGCAGCGGCCCCCGCGGGCGCAGCCGCACCACCACCTCCCCCGGGGTGCGCCCGGAGCTCAGCAGCCACAGCAGCAGCACCGCCGCCGGCAGCGCGCAGGCCAGCAGCAGCAGCACCGCGCGGTCCGCGGCCGGCGGCACGCGCAGGCCCGCGCCGACCACCAGCACCCGCCAGGTGAAGGCGGCCGCCGCCCCGGCACCCGTCAGCAGGACCACGTCGACGGCCATGCCCAGCAGCCGGCGCCAGGCGGTCACCGGGCGCGGGACCCCCGGGGCCTGCGGCGCCTGACCGGGCAGCAGCCGCAGCAGCGGGGCGAGCAGCGCCCCCGCCAGGGCGCCGGCGGTGTTGGCCAGCAGGTCGTCCACGTCGAAGATGCGGTAGGCGCACGGGTAGAGGGACCACACCCCCGTCAGCTGGGTCAGCTCCACGAGCAGCGAGACCCCCAGGCCCACCGCGGTCGCGCCGGCGGTCCCGCGGCGGGTCAGGTGCCGCACGAAGGCGCCCAGCGGCACGAACAGCGCCACGTTGAAGGCGAACGACTGCAGCGCCGCGTTCGCGACCACGTCGGCGGGGCCGTGCAGGCCCAGGCGCGAGGCGTCCACCAGGAAGCGCCCGAGCTGCAGCTGGGGGTCCTCGCCGCCGTCGGCGCACAGCCGGGCGGTGCTGGACGGCAGCGGCAGCAGGGTGTAGGCCACGACCGCCAGGGCGTGCACCAGCACCGCCAGCGCCAGCACGGAGGGGACCAGGCCCACGCTGCCGCGCCGGCGGAACTGCACGGCCACGTACGGCACGAACAAGGCCACCGCGAGCAGCACGCCACCGGCCACGGCCACCACCGCCGGCAGCAGCACCCGGTTCACGGATCCCCGCCCGCGGGGTCCGCGGCGTCGCGGCGGCGCGTTCGCGGGGGCACGCCCCCAGCCTGGCGCAGGGCGGGGCCCGGGCGCGCCCCGCACCGGGCCGGGGCGCCACCCGCACGGACCAGCCTCGCCGGTGGTGCGGGTCCCCGCCGCCCGCCCCGGCGGTACCGTGCGCTCACCCGCGCACCGGGCGGGAAGGACCGAGGAGCTGCCGTGGCCACCATCATGGACGTCGCCGCGGCCGCGGGGGTCTCCGCGAGCACGGTGTCGTACGTGCTCAGCGGCAAGCGCACGATCTCCGCGGCCACCCGCTCGCGCGTGGAGCGCGCGATCCAGGACCTGGGCTACCGCCCGCACGCCGGCGCCCGCGCACTGGCCTCGAACCGGACGAGCATCATCGGCCTGGTCGTCCCGCTGCGCGAGGACGTCAACGTCAACGTCATCATGCAGTTCGTGCGGTCGGTGACCACGACCGCGCGCGGCCACGACATGGACGTCCTGCTGCTGACGCAGGAGGAGGACGCCGGCCTGCGGCGCGTCAGCAACGGCTCCCTCGTCGACGGGCTGCTCGTCATGGACATCGAGGCGGACGACCCGCGCATCGAGGTGCTGACCTCGATCGAGCGCCCCACGGTCCTCATCGGGGTGCCGGACGACCCCCGGGGGCTGAGCTGCGTCGACTTCGACTTCGCCGGCGCGGTGCGCACCGCCGTGGCGCACCTGACGGCCCTGGGGCACCGGCGGATCGCGGTGCTGGCGTCCCCGCCGCGCTCGCTCACCCGGCACGCCGGGTACGCCGAGCGGGTGCGCGACGGGTTCCGCGAGGCGGTGCGGGCGGCCGGCGCCGAGGGCGCGTACCAGCCGTGCGAGCCGGGCACCGAGGGCGTGCGCGCCAGCCTGGCGGCGGTGCGCGCGGAACTGCCGGGGGTCAGCGCACTGGTCGTGCACAACGAGGCGGCGCTGCCGTCGCTGCTGGCGGTGCTGGCCGAGGAGGGGCTGGACGTGCCCGGGGACGTCTCGGTGGTGACCATCGCCGCCAGCGAGGGCGCGAACCTGCCCCGGCCGCTGACGTCGCTGGACATCCCCGCCCTGGACGTGGGCCGGATCGCGGTGGACATGCTGGTGGCCCGCATCGGCGGCGAGCGGACCGCGGAGACGCGGCTGCTGGCGGCGCGCCTGGTGGACCGCGGCAGCACGGCGGCGCCCCGCGGCTGAGCCGCGGGGCGCCGGGTGGTGCGGGGCGCTTCAGCCCTTGACGGCGCCGATCATGACGCCGGAGGCGAAGTGGCGCTGCACCCACGGGTACACCAGCAGGACCGGGACGATCGCGATGACCACGACGGCCATCTGCACCGCCAGGCTCGCCACCTGCCCCGAGCCCACGTCCACGCTGCCGGGGACGTCCACGCCCTGCAGCACGAAGGAGCGCAGCACGACCTGCAGGGGCTGCTTGGTGGAGTCGTTGATGTACAGCGTCGCCTGGAAGAACGCGTTCCAGTACCCGACGGCGTAGAACAACGCGATGACGGCCGTGACGGCCTTGGACATCGGCAGCACGATCCGCGTGAGGATCCGCCAGTCGCCGGCGCCGTCGATGCGCGCGGAGTCGATGAGCGAGCCGTCGATGCCCATGAAGAACCCGCGCAGGATGAGGATGTTGAACGCGGAGACAGCCGTCGGCAGGATCAGCGACCAGTAGCTGTCGATCAGGCCCAGGCTGCTGACCAGCAGGTAGGTCGGGATCATCCCGGCCCCGAAGAACATGGTGATCAGCAGGGCGAAGAGGATGACCCGGTGCCCGTAGGAACCGGTGCGCGAGAGCCCGTACGCCCCGAGGACCGAGACCACCATGCTCACGGCGGTGCCGACGGTGGTGATGCCCACGCTGACCAGGACCGCGCGGGTGACCACTCCCCCGCTGAGGACCTGCCGGTACGCGTCCAGGGTCAGCTCACCGGGCACCAGCACCAGGCCGCCGGCCCGGGTGATGGAGCCCTGGGTGGAGAAGCTGGTCAGCACGATCGTGTACAGCGGCACGATGACGGCCGCGCAGATGAGGACCAGGGCCAGGCCCTTGAGGCCCTGGCCGACGGCGGTGGGTTCCTCGTCCCACACCGGGCGGGCGGAGCGGCTGCGCTGCACCTGGTCGGCGGGGACGGGGCCCGCGCCGTTGACGTCGCGGTCCACGGGGGCGTCCCCCGCACCGCGGTCGATCCGGTTCGTCGTGCTCATCGCCTCGAGTACACCCCCTGCTCGCCGAACACGTGCGCCACCTTGTTGGCGGCCAGGACGAGCAGCATGCTCACCAGGCCCTTGACGAGGCCCGCGGCCGCGGCGTAGCTCCAGTCGCCGTTGCGCACGCCGCGGTAGTAGACGAACGTGTCCAGGACCTCCGCGACACCCGCGCCGACGGCGTCGCGCTGCAGGATCAGCTGCTCGAACCCGACGGTGAGGGAATCGCCGAGGCGCAGGATGAGCAGCAGGACGATGACGGGCCGCAGCGCCGGCAGCGTGATGTGCCACATCCGGCGCCAGCGGTTGGCCCCGTCCACCGCGGCCGCCTCGTACAGCGAGGGGTTCACCGCGGCCAGCGCCGCGAGGAACACGATGATGCCCCACCCGGCGTCCTTCCAGATCGCCTGGGAGGTGATGAGGAACAGGAACGCGTCCGGGTCGGTGATGACGTCGACGCCGTCGAAGCCTGCCGCGGCCAGCAGCCGGTTGAGCAGCCCGGCGCCGCCGAGGATCTGCTGGAAGATCGAGACGACCAGGACCCAGGAGAAGAAGTGCGGCAGGTACACGATCGACTGCACGGCCACCCGGACCCGGGTGTTGAGCACGCTGTTGAGCAGCAGCGCCAGGGCGATGGGGACGGGGAAGAAGAACACCAGCTGGAACGCGGTGATGGTGAGGGTGTTGCGCACCGCGTCCCAGAACGACGGGTCGGAGAACACGCGCTCGAAGTTCGACCAGCCGACGAACGGGCTGTTGCGGATCCCGATGAACGGCGAGTAGTTCTGCCACGCCACGACGTTGCCGGCGATCGGGATGTAGGCGAAGACGACCAGCAGCACCAGCATCGGCAGGCACATGATGAGCAGGCTGCGGTCGCGGCGCAGGCGCGCCAGGTGCCCCATCCTGTTCTTCGGAGGGTGCGCTTTCCGCGCCCCCTGCGGCGCACCGGCCCCTGGACCGCCGCTGCCCTGGCGGGGCGGCTCCAGGCGGGTCCCCGACGCCACGCTCAGCTCGCCTCGTCGCCGGTGAGGAACTTCTCCCGGTAGGCGCGCAGCTCGTCGCCACCGCTGTTGCGCCAGGTGGTGATGGCCTCGTCGAGGGCGCTGATGTCCTTGCGGCCGCGGGCGACGTCCTTGGCGAGGTCGTCGAACGGCTTGCCCAGGGAGCTGTACTGGCTGGGGTCCTGGATCTGCTGGCCGTAGAACACCGGCTCGGTGACGTGGGGGGCCTGCCGGGCCATCCACTCGCAGAAGTCGCGCACGTACTGGGGGAACTGGACCTTGGCGTTGACGATGGGCGGGCTGGTGAGGAACCCGTAGGTGCTGGTGACCTCGGTGAGGCCGCGGTCGTTCAGCGCCGGCGCACCGGCGGCGTCCCGGTCGAAGGTGACGCCCTCGACGCCGTAGTTGACCAGCTGGAACTCCTCGGACCCGAAGGGCGAGGCGACGTAGTCCGCGATGGCGAGCATCTCGTCGATCGCGGCGGTGTCGTCGGTCTTCTTGAGGAAGCTGAAGATGCTGACCGGCTGACCCTTGAACAGGATCGGCTCGCCGCCGTCGGGGCCGAACCAGTCCAGCGGGTGCTGCTCGAAGGTGGGGTTGGACGGCAGGACCCGCGCCAGCGCCTCGTGCCAGCCGCCGAGGCCGTCGTAGGCGATGAGCGTCTGCCCGGACTCGAAGCGGTCCTTGCCCTGCTGGGTGTTGCCGGCGACGGCGTCGGGGTGCACGGCACCGGAGGCGAAGAGCTCGCGGTTCCACTCCAGGGCGTTGCGGTACGCCTCGGTCTCGAACCGGCTGAGCAGCTTGCCGTCCTGCAGGTGCCAGTCGGCGCCGGAGCCGAACATCATCTGCGCGGCGTCCCACATGTCCTCGGTGCCCCAGCGCCGGGCGGACTCGGAGGTGGCGTCCTTGGCGACCTGGAGCAGCTCGTCCGGGCTGGTGGGGGCGGCCAGGCCGAGCTGGCCGAAGAGGTCGCGCCGGTAGAAGATCGCGTTGCCGACGAGCTCGCCCGGGTAGGGCAGGCCGTAGAGGCGGCCGTTGAAGACGCAGTACTTCCAGGCGTCGGTGGGCAGGTTCGCCAGGTTCGGGTACTTCAGGACCTTGTCGCCGGCCAGGTGGTCGGTGAGGTCGGCGAACAGCGCGGTCACGCCCTGGTCGAAGCGCGGGGGGACGTTCCAGGTGGGGATGACCACCCAGTCCGGCACGTCGTCGGGCGAGGCCAGCACGGCCTGCAGCTTCTCGCCGTAGGTGACGCCGTCGGTGACCTGGAACTCCACGGTGGCGCCGAGGGCCTCGTTGACGGCGTCGTAGTAGACGTTGTCGCCGGGCGGCGCGGTCCACCAGGCGGGGGTCATCGCGGTGTAGGTGCCGCCGGAGCCCGGCACGCCGTCGACGGCCTTGACCAGGGCGGCGGGCATCGTGGTGTAGCCGGGGGTGGAGCCGTCCACGCCGGCGATGTCCGGCTCGACCAGCGTCCGGGGCTGGTACGCCGGCAGGACGGCTGCCAGCTCCGCCTCGGACAGCGGCCCCTCGACCTGCGGGCCGGCCGCCCCCTCGCTCGAGGTGCACGCCGCCAAGCCGCCAGGCAGGGCCGCGAGCGCCGTGCCGGCGGCGACCGTGCCGAGCACGGAGCGCCGGGCCGGGCCCGGGCGGGTTCCCTCGGGGGCCCCCGAGGGGCGGGTGTGCTGGTCCATCCTGTCCACACTCCTTCATGTCGGACGTCGATCGGCGCCGGCTCGGGGTCGCAACCTCGCGACGGGGCGTCGTTGCCGGTCGAAGCGCTTCGATCGATGCCACCGTACGGCCGGTCACCGAGGATGACAAGGAGCGTGATGAAAAAGTCATCACACGAATGCTTGGTGGGGCGCTGGCGGGCGGGCTCCCCCGACGACTACGGTGCAAGCGCTTCGACGCGAAGGGACCGACGATGACCCTGCCGTTCCGCGACACCCGCCTGCCGCTGCGCGAGCGCGTGGACGACCTGCTGGCCCGCCTGGACGCCGACGAGCGCCTGGCGATGCTGCACCAGCACGCCCCGGAGGTCCCCCGCCTGGGGCTGGCCGCCTTCCGCACCGGCACCGAGGCCGCCCACGGGGTGGCCTGGCTGGGGCCGGCGACGGTGTTCCCGCAGACCGTCGGGCTGGCCGCCACCTGGGACGCCGGCCTGCTGCGCCGCGTCGGGGCGGCGGTGGGGCGGGAGGTGCGCGCCAAGAAGCTCACCGACCCGGACGTGAGCCTGAACGTGTGGGCACCGGTGGTGAACCCGCTGCGCAACCCGCTGTGGGGCCGCAACGAGGAGGGTTTCAGCGAGGACCCGCACCTGACCGCGGAACTGGCCACCGCCTACGCGGCGGGACTGCGCGGGGACCACCCGCGGGTGTGGCAGACGGTCCCCACCCTCAAGCACTTCCTGGCCTACGACGGCGAACCGTGGCGGGCGACCGCGTCCGTGCAGGTGCGCGAGCGGGTGCTGCACGAGCTGGAGCTGCCGGCGTTCCGCGGCCCGGTCGAGGCCGGCGTGGTGGGGGCCGCGATGCTCGCGTACAACCTCGTCGACGGGGTTCCCGCGCACGTCAGCCCCCTGGTGCGCGAGCACCTGCGCGCCTGGGCGGGCGACCCGGACGCCCTCGCCGTCGTCACCGACGCCGGCGCGCCCGGGAACCTGGTGCGGCTGGAGCGGTGGGCGCCCGACCTCGCCTCCGCCGACGCGGCCGCGGTGCGCGCCGGCGTGGACTCCTTCACCGACGACGGCGACGACCCCGGCCCCACGCTGCGGGCGCTGCGCACGGCGCTGGAGCGGGGGGAGCTGACGCGGGCCGACGTCGACGCGGCGGTGCGCCGGCTGCTGACGCTGCGCGCGCGCACCGGGGAGTTCGACGAGGACGTCCCCGGCGAGGAGCGGCCCTACGCCGACGTGCGCCCGCAGGACGTCGGGCGCGCCGAGCACGTGGCGCTGGCCCGCGAGGCCGCCGCGGCGCAGGTGGTGCTGCTGCGCGACCGCGACCGGGTGCTGCCGCTGCCCGCGACCGGGACGGTGGCGGTCGTCGGCCCGCTGGCGGAGGTGGTGCTCACCGACTGGTACAGCGGCACGCCGACCGCCGCGACCGGTCTGGCCGCGGCGCTGCGCGAGCGGTTCGGCGAGGACGCGGTGGAGGTGGCCGACGGCAGCGACCGGGTCAGCCTGCGGCACACCGCCTCGGACCGGTTCGTCGCGGCCGCCGCGGACGGCGCCCTGCTGGCCACCGCGGGCCGGGCGGGCGAGGAGGCCCGCTTCGACGTCACCGAGTGGGCCGACGGGGTGGTGGCGCTGCGGCACACCGCGTCCGGCCGGCTGGTCACGAACGCCGAGGGTGTCCTGTCCGCCACCGCCGAGCGGGTCGGCGGCTGGGTGGTGCAGGAGACGTTCCGCCTGGAGGCCGACGGCGGGACGTGCGCGCTGCGGCACGAGGGCACGGGGCGCTGGGTCGTCGTGGACCCCACCACGGGGGCGCTGTCCGCGGAGGCCGTGGACCGCTCGGCGGCCGCGCGGTTCGTGGTGCGCACCCACCGCAGCGGCGCGGCGGTGGCCGCCGAGGCCGCCGCGCGCGCCGACCACGTCGTCGTCGTGGTCGGCAACGACCCGCACGTCGGCGGCCGCGAGACGCAGGACCGCGCGAGCCTGGCCCTGCCGCACGCGAGCGCGGAACTGGTGCGGGCGGTGCGCGAGGCGGCACCGGGGTGCGTGCTCGTGCTGGTCTCGTCCTACCCGTACGCGCTGGGCGGGCTGCTCGACGAGGTCGGTGCCGTCGCGTGGTCCAGCCACGCCGGGCAGGAGCTCGGGCACGGCCTGGCCGACGTGCTGCTCGGCGACGTCGAGCCCTCCGGGCGGTTGCCGCAGACGTGGTTCCGCGAGGACGCCGTGCTGCCGCACCCGGTCGACCACGACGACGTGACCCGCCGCGCGGGGTACGCGTGGGGCGAGCGCGGGGTGCTGTTCCCGCTCGGCCACGGCCTCGGGTACGGCGAGGTGACCTACGCCGGCGCGCGCGCCGACACGGCCGGGACGACGGCGGGGCAGCGGGTTCGGGTGGACGTCGACCTGGTCAACGACGGTGAGCGCGCCGTCGTGGAACTGGTGCAGGTGTACGCGACCGCACCGGGGCTGGCGGTGCCGTTCCCGCGCCGCCGGCTGCTGGCGCACCGGCGGGTGCGCGTGGAACCGGGTTCGCGCGCCACGGCGGTGCTCGACGTGGCGGTGGACCGGCTCGCGGTGCGGGACGTGGCGCGCGAGGAGACTCGCGTGCTGCCGGGCACGTACCACCTGCTGGTGGGTTCCTCCGCCGAGGACGTGCGCGTGGAACTGCCCCTGACCGTCGAGGGCGAGCCCGTGCCACCGCGCGAGCTGCTGCGCGCCGGCGCGTTCGACGCCTGCGAGGGGGTGGATCTGGTGGCGCGCGACGGGACGGGCGGCACGGCGGTGCGGGCCGCGGTTCCCGGCTGGGGCGGGCGGCTGGAGTTCACCGGTTGCGCGACGGCGGGGGTGGTGGCGCTGCGCTGCTGCGTCCGGGCCGAGCACGACGGTGACGAGGTCGTGGTGCAGGTGCGCGGGGCGTCGGGCGCGTGGTTGCCCGCGGGGCGCGCCGGGCTGCCCGCGGGTTCCTGGGGCGAGGTGGAGGTGGCGCTGCGACTGCCCGCCGTGGAGCGCAGCGACCTGCGGATCGCGCTGCCCGCCGGGGCGGTGCTGGACGAGCTGGAGCTGGTGCGCCGCGCGGCCCGGTGACCCCACCGGGAACTCCCCGACCGCACACCTCGCGGTGGTCTTGCACGGTTGAGCTCTCACGCTTGCAAGATCACCGCGGGTGGGCGGTCGGGCGAGGGGCCGTGACGCTGCGCGGACGGGTTGACGCTTCCTGTGCCCTTGCCTAGAGTCCACGGCACCCGCTTCCGGAACGCTTCCGGAACCCTGGCGATGAAGCCGAGGAGCAACGCATGCGCCGAGCACGCACCCCCCGCACCGCCTTCCGGGCCTCCCGGATCACCACCGCCCTCGTGGCCGCCCCCCTGGCCGTGGCCGCGCTCGCCGGGTCGGCGACCGCCGCCCCGGCGCCGGCCGCCGCGGAGCGGGCCACCCAGAGCGCCGAGCGCGCCGGCCACCACGAGCGCGACACGCTGCGCCGCGCCGCCCCGAGGGGTTTCTCCATCGGCACCGCGGTCGCCGGCGGCGGCCACCACGTCGAGCAGCCCTACGCCGACCCCTTCGCCTACGACGTCGAGTACCGCGACGTCATGGCTCGCGAGTTCAACTCGCTGTCGGCGGAGAACCAGATGAAGTGGGAGTACATCCACCCCACCCGCGACTTCTACAACTTCTACCCGGCCGACGCGATCGTGCGCTACGCGCAGGAGAACCGGCAGGTCGTGCGCGGCCACACCCTGCTGTGGCACAGCCAGAACCCCGCCTGGCTGGAGGAGGGCGGCTTCTCGGACGAGGAGCTGCGCGAGATCCTCCACGAGCACATCACGAAGGTCGTCGGCCGCTACGCCGGCCGGATCCAGCAGTGGGACGTCGCCAACGAGATCTTCGACGAGAACGGCGAGTACCGCGAGGAGAACATCTGGATCCGTGAGCTCGGTCCGGAGATCGTCGCCGACGCCTTCCGCTGGGCCCACGAGGCGGACCCGCGCGCGAAGCTGTTCTTCAACGACTACGGCGTGGAGAGCATCAACGCCAAGAGCAACGCGTACTACGAGCTCATCCAAGAGCTCAAGGCCGACGGCGTGCCCGTCCACGGGTTCGCCCCCCAGAGCCACCTGAGCACCCGGTACGGGTTCCCCGGCGACCTGCAGGCGAACCTGCAGCGCTTCGCGGACCTCGGCCTGGAGACCGCCATCACCGAGCTCGACGTGCGGATGGACGTCCCCGAGGGGGGTGAGCCGACCGCCGCCCAGCAGGCGCAGCAGGCCGACTACTACCGCCGGGCCCTCGAGGCCTGCCTGGGCGTGGAGACCTGCAACTCCTTCACGATCTGGGGCTTCACCGACAAGTACTCCTGGGTGCCGGTGTTCTTCCCCGCGGAGGGCTCGGCCACCGTCATGACGGAGGACTACGAACGCAAGCCCGCCTACCACGCGCTGCAGGACACCCTGCGCTCCGTGCGCGGCAGGCGCTGAGCACGAGCCGCTGAGCACGGGCGCGCCCCGGACGGCGCCGGTGACGGCTACCGTTCGGGGCGTGCCCGACTCCAGCACCCGCCACGTGACGATCACCGACATCGCCCGCGAGGCGGGCGTGTCGGTGCCCACCGTCTCCCGCGTCGTCAACGGGCGCGACGACGTGGCCGCGGCGACCCGGGAGCGGGTCGAAGCCCTGCTGCGCCAGCACGGGTACCGCGTGCAACGCGGGCCGCGGCGCTCGCGCGCCTTCCTGCTGGACCTCGTCTTCGACGACCTCGACTCCCCCTGGGCGGTGGAGATCATCCGCGGGGTGGAGGAGGTCGCCCACGCCGCGGGCGCCGGGACGGTCGTCTCGGCCGTGCACGGGCGCACGGCAGCGGCCGAGGCGTGGCTGCAGAACCTGCACCGCCGCGCCAGCGACGGGGTGCTGCTGGTGACCTCCGACCTGCAGCAGGACCTCGGGCCGATGCTGCGCGACAGCTCCGTGCCGCTGGTCGTCGTGGACCCGGCCGGCCTGCCCCCGGTGGACGTGCCGAGCGTGGGGGCCACGAACTGGGCCGGCGGGATGGCCGCGGCCGGCCACCTCGTGCAGCTGGGGCACCGGCGCATCGCCCACCTGGGCGGCCCCGCGCACCTGCTGTGCAGCCGGGCGCGGCTGGACGGGCACCGCGCCGCCCTGGAGGCGGCCGGGCTGGCCCTGGAGGCGGAACTGGTGCGCGAGGGCGACTTCCGGCAGGAGTCGGGGTTGCGCCAGGCGCAGGCGCTGCTGGACCTGGCCGAGCCGCCCACGGCGGTGTTCGCCGCCAGCGACCAGATGGCCCTGGGCGTGTACGAGGCGGTGCGGCGCCGGGGGCTGCGGGTCCCGGAGGACCTCAGCGTGGTGGGCTTCGACGACCTGGACCTGGCGACCTGGGCCTCGCCCCCGCTGACGACCGTGCGCCAGCCGCTGGCCGAGATGGGTGCGGCGGCGGCCCGCACGCTGCTGGACCTGGCCGACGGCCGGGAGGTGCCGCACCCGCGGGTGGAGCTGGCGACGGAGCTGGTGGTGCGCAGCTCGACCGCCCCACCCCGCAACATCGAGTAGTCGGTCATTGACGGGAAGTAAGCTCCTGGGGTGGCTGACCGGCGGCGAGAGCACCAGACGCTCCTGCACGTCACCACGCTGTCCCTGCGGCACGGCACCGACCTGCGCGCCATCCTGCACGCCGCCACCGTCGCCGCCACCGACGTCACCGGCGCCGAGCACGGCGCGTTCTTCTACCACGACCGCGACGAGCACGGCGATCGGCTGGACCTGTTCACCCTGTCCGGCGCCCGCGCGGACGAGTTCCCCGCCAGCGAGCCCGTCCGGCACACCCCCCTGTTCGCGCCGACCTTCACCGGGGCCGACCCGGTGCGCATCGACGACCTGGCCGCCGACCCCCGCTACGGCCACGGCACCACCGGGGGCCTGCCCTCCCACCACCGGCCCGTGCGCAGCTACCTCGCCGTGCCCGTCACCTCCAACGGCGGCCGCGTCATCGGCGCCATGCTCTTCGGCCACTCCGAACCCGGCCGCTTCGACGAGGAGGCCGAGGCCGCGGCCGTCTCGGCGGCCCGGGGCGCCGGGATCGCCGTCGACAACGCCCTCCTGCTCGGCGAGCAGCGCGCCGCCCGCGAGCTCGCCGAGGACCGCGAGGCCGCCGCCGCGGCCGCCGCCGCCCGCACCGCGCTGCTGCAGTCCATCACCGCGCTGCTGTCCACCAGCGCCACCACCGCCGACATCGCCGCCTCGGTGCCGCGGGCCGTCACCGAGGCCGCCGGCTGCACCTCCGCCGCCCTCTACCTGCTCGACCCCGTGCACGGCGTCTTGACCGGCGGCGGCCACCCACCGGTGCCCCCCGAGCTCGCCCGGGCGTTCAGCACCGTGCGCGCCGACGTGGACGACCCCGTGGCCGAAGCGTTCCGCACCGGCGCACCGGTCGTCTCGACCGGCGGCGCCGCCCACCGGTTCACCGGGGCGGGGGCGGCGCTGCCCTGGACGGTGCTGTCCACGCTCGCGGTGCCCCTCGTGGAGCGCAGCGGGCGGCCGATGGGCGCGCTGGCCGTGAACTGGGCCGACGCCGAACCCCGCGACGACGAGGTGACGCTCTTCTCCAGCGTCGCCGCGCAGGTCTCCCTCGCCCTCGAGCGCGCCCAGCTGCTCGACGCCGAGCGCGCCGCGCGGGAGAACCTCGCCACCTCCGTGGCCGCCCTCACCGACCTGGCGCGCACCCTGCAGCGCGGCCTGCTGCCCCAGCGGCTGCCCGTGCTGGAACGGGTGTCCGTCGCGGTGCGCTACCAGCCGGCCGTGGTCGGCGCCGAGGTCGGCGGCGACTGGTACGACGCGATCGCCGTCGACGACGGCGTCGTCTTCGTCATCGGCGACGTGCAGGGCCACAGCACGACCGCCGCCGGGCTCATGGGGCAGCTGCGCACCGCCGTGCGCGCGTACGTCACCGAGGGCCACGGGCCGGGCGCCGCGCTGGAACGCACCAACCGGCTGCTGGTCGACCAGGCCGAGGAGCTGTTCGCCACCTGCTGCCTGGTGCGGCTGGACCAGGGTTCCGGCACCGTCGCGGTCGCCACCGCCGGCCACCCCGCGCCCCTGGTCGCCGACGCCGCCGGCCTGCGCGAGCTGGACGTCGAGCCGGGCCCGCCCCTCGGCGTGGACGCCGCGGCCACCTTCCCCACCGCCGCGCACCGCCTGCGCGGGCGCAGCCGCGTCGTCCTCTACACCGACGGGGTCGTGGAGTCGCGCGCCGACCAGCTGGACGCGGGCGTGGAATCGTTGCGACGCACCGTCGCCGCCGCCACCGGGGCACCCTGCGAGGAGCTGGCCGACCGCATCATGGCGAGCATCCCGCACCGCCTCGACGACGACGCGGCCATGCTCGTGCTGGAGTACGCCGGCCCCAGCGCCGACCTGGAGGAGGCGAACCTCCCGCTGCCCGCGGACGTGCGCGCGGTGGCGCAGGCGCGCACCTTCCTGCGCACCGCGCTGAACGCCTGGGGCGCCGCCGACCTGCTGGACGAGGCGGAACTCGTGCTGAGCGAACTGGTCACCAACGCGCTCGTGCACACCGACTGCGCGACCGGGGTGCTGCTGCGCTACGACCGCGGTGCGCAGCGCCTCACGATCAGCGTGCAGGACCGCTCCACCCGGCACCCGCGCGAGCGGCACGCCGACGCCGACGCCCTGGGCGGGCGCGGGCTCGGCATCGTCGAGGCCGTCGCCGACGACTGGGGCGTCTGGGTGGAGGGCGACGGCAAGACGGTCTGGGCCGAGCTGGCGGTGGAGGTGCCGTGAGCTCGGCCTGCGCCGGCAGGCCCGCCGGGTCCAGCATGGACGCATGCGCATCACCCGCTACGGCCACAGCTGCCTGCTCGTCGAGACCGACCGCGCCCGCGTCCTGCTGGACCCCGGCGTCTTCAGCCGCGGCTGGGAGGAGCTGACCGGCCTCGACGCCGTGGTCGTCACCCACCAGCACCCCGACCACGTCGACGTCGAGAAGCTGCCGCAGCTGCTGGAGGCCGACGACCGGGCCGCCCTGCACGCCGAGCCGGAGACGGCGGCGTCGCTGAGCGGTGCGGGCATCGACGCCTCGGCGCTGCACCCCGGGTCCACGCTCACCGTGGGCGACCTGAGCATCGAGGCGGTCGGCGGCGAGCACGCCCTCATCCACGCCGACGTCCCGCAGGTCGGCAACGTCGGACTGCTGCTGCGCGCGGAGGGCGAGCCCACCGTGTTCCACCCCGGCGACTCCTACGCGGTGGCGCCGCAGGGCGTGGACGTGCTGGCGCTGCCGCTGAGCGCGCCGTGGGCGGCGAGCAGGGAGATGATCGACTTCGTGCGGGCCGTGCGCGCCGGCAGCGGTTTCGCCATCCACGACGCGCTGCTGTCCGAGGTCGGGCTGGGGTTGTACGCGGGGCAGGCGAAGAACCTCGGCGGCCTGGAGCTGCGCCCCGTGGAGCACGGCGTCCCGTTCGACGCCTGACCCCTGCCCCGCCCCACCCTCCTGCTGCGCCTCCACCCGCGGTGATCTTGCACGGTTGAGCTCTCACCCTTGCATGATCACCGCGGGTGGAGGGGTGGGTGGGGGGTCAGCGGTGGACGGTGCTCATGTCGGGGTAGCGGTCGCCCGCGGTGGCGCCGGCCGGCAGGACGGCGTCCAGCCGGGCGAGCTCGTCGGCGCTCAGCTCGACGTGGACGGCGGCGGCGTTCTCCGCCAGGTAGGTGCGCCGCTTGGTGCCGGGGATCGGCACGACGTCCGGGCCCTGAGCGAGCAACCACGCCAGCGCGACCTGCCCGGCGGAAACGCCCTTCGCGTCCGCCAGCGCACGGACCTCGTCCACCAGCGCGAGGTTCCGCTGGAAGTTCTCCCCCTGGAAGCGCGGGTTGCTGCGGCGGAAGTCGTCCGGCGCCAGGTCGTCGACGCTGCGGATCGCCCCGGAGAGGAACCCCCGGCCCAGCGGGGAGTACGGGACGAAACCGATGCCCAGCTCGCGCACGGTGGCCAGTACGCCGTTCTCCTCCGGGTCCCTCGTCCACAGCGACCACTCGGTCTGCAGGGCGGTCACCGGGTGGACGGCGTGGGCGCGCCGGATCGTCTCGGGGGCGGCCTCGCTGATGCCGAGCCGACGCACCTTGCCCGCGCTCACCAGCTCGGACATCGCACCCCACGTCTCCTCCACGGGCACCGTGGTGTCCACGCGGTGCTGGTAGTAGAGGTCGATGACGTCGACGCCGAGGCGCTGCAGGCTCGCGTCGCAGGCGGAGCGGACGTACTCGGGGCGGCCGTTGACGCGGCGGCCGCCGTCGGGCAGGAACTCGTTGCCGAACTTGGTGGCCAGGACGACCTCGTCGCGGCGGGAGGCGATGGCCCGGCCGACGAGCTGCTCGTTGGTGAAGGGCCCGTACATGTCGGCGGTGTCGAGGAACGTGACGCCGGCGTCGAGGGCGGCGCCGATCGTGGCGAGGGACTCGGCCTCGTCACGGGTGCCGTAGAAGGCGCTCATGCCCATGCAGCCCAGACCGAGGGCGGAGACGGTCAGCTCGGTGCCGTTCGCGGCGCTGCCGAGCGTGCGGGTGGGGAACTCCTTGACGGGTGCCATGCGAGGAGCCTGCGACTTCGAGCGCGCTCGAAGTCAACCGGGGATCAGCGGGGGCGCTCCGGGGCGCCGGTCCGTGCCGCGTACCCGTCGATCTTCTCGGTGATCGCCCCCAGGTGGGCGGTCACCTCGTCCAGCTGCGCCAGGACGCGCTGCCGGTGGGCCGTCAGCAGCGCCAGGCGCTGCCGCTCGGTCCCCTCGCCCGCCCGGACCAGGTCGGCGTACTCGCGGATCTCCCGCACCGGCATCCCGGTGGCGCGCAACCGCTGCACCATGACGATCCAGCGCAGGTCGTCCTCGCCGTAGCGGCGCCGGCCGGTGGCGGTGCGCGAGGGCGCCCCCACCAGCAGCCCCTCCGTCTCGTAGTAGCGCAGCGCGTGGGTGCTCAGCCCCAGGCGCCGGGCGGCCTCCGCGATGGTCAGCGACGCAGCGGGCCGCTCCTCGGTGCTCGTCACGTCGCCAGTGTGCCGCCGGGTGCGCTCTGCGCGCGGTGGCGGGCCCGGGCCGGGACGGGTAGGACGGGTTCCCGGCAGCACCGGTCCTCCGGGGCCGGTGACGAGCACGTGCGGGGAGGGACCGGAAGTGGCGATCGCGACGATCAACCCGGCGACGGGCGAGACGGTGCGGGAGTTCGAGCCGCTGAGCGAGGAGGCGCTGGAGGACCGCATCGCCCGCGCGTCGGCGGCGTTCACCTCGTACCGGCTGACGAGCACCGAGCAGCGGGTGGGCTGGCTGCGCGCGGCCGCCGACGTGCTGGACGCGGACACCGACGACGTGGCCGCGCTGATGACGCTGGAGATGGGCAAGACCCTCGCCGCCGCGAAGGCCGAGGTGGGCAAGTGCGCCGCGGCGCTGCGCTACTACGCCGAGCACGGCCCGTCCTTCCTGGAACCGCGCCCGGCGGACGCCGACTCCGTCGGCGCGCAGCAGGCGTACGTCACGCACCAGCCGCTGGGAGTGGTCCTGGCGGTCATGCCCTGGAACTTCCCGCTGTGGCAGGCGATGCGCTTCGCCGCCCCGGCCCTCATGGCCGGCAACGTCGGGCTGCTCAAGCACGCCAGCAACGTCCCGCAGACCGCGCTGTACCTGGAGGAGCTGTTCCGGAAGGCCGGTTTCCCCGACGACGTGTTCCAGACGCTGCTCATCGGCTCGGGAAGCATCGAGCGGGTGCTGCGCGACGACCGGGTGGTCGCCGCCACCCTCACCGGCAGCGCCCCCGCTGGGCAGTCGGTGGCCTCCATCGCCGGGGACGCCCTGAAGCCCACCGTGCTGGAACTCGGCGGCAGCGACCCGTTCGTCGTCATGCCGTCGGCGGACCTGGAGACCGCCGCCGGGGTCGCGGTCACCGCCCGCTGCCAGAACAACGGGCAGAGCTGCATCGCCGCGAAGCGGTTCTTCGTGCACGCCGACGTCGCCGAGGAGTTCACCCGGCTGTTCGCCGAGAAGCTCGCCGCGCAGCGGGTCGGGGACCCGGTGGACGCCGGCACGCAGGTGGGCCCGCTGGCCACCGAGTCCGGCCGCGACGACGTCGAGGAGTACGTGGAGGACGCCGTGGCCAAGGGCGCCACCGTCGTCGTCGGCGGCGAGCGCGTCGACGGGCCCGGCTGGTACTACCGGCCGACCCTGCTCACCGGGATCACCGAGGAGATGGACCTCTACCACGAGGAGGTGTTCGGGCCGGTCGCCGCGCTGTTCACCGTCTCGAACCTGGACGAGGCGATCGACATCGCCAACAGCCACCCCTACGGGCTGGGCTCGAACATCTGGACCGAGGACGAGGACGAGCGGGCCCGGTTCATCAGGGACGTGCACGCCGGGATGGTGTTCGTCAACGGGATGACCACCAGCTACCCGGAACTGCCGTTCGGCGGGGTGAAGCAGAGCGGTTACGGCCGCGAGCTCACGGACCTGGGCATGCACGCGTTCATGAACGCCAAGACCGTCTGGATCGGCCCGCCCGGTTCCGAGCAGCGCCAGGGCGACACCTCCACCGCCTCCGAGTAGGGAACCCCTCCCCCTCTCGGTGATCTTGCACGGGTGAACCCTCAACCGTGCAAGATCACC
>NZ_JBKBCT010000140.1:0-1058 GCF_050871525.1 Kineococcus auxinigenes
AGCCACCGCGGCGCGGCGTTCCCGGGGGCGCGGCTGACCGGCGGCAGCGGCCCGCGGGTGCGCAGCCACCAGGCCGCGGGCCCCGGCCGGCCGCCGCCCCCCCCCCCCCCCCGCCCGTTCGTGCGCCCGGGGCGGGGCACGGCTGCGCGCAGCGCGGGGGAACGCGCCGCCCCCTCCGCCCGTCGATCACCGTGGGGGCCGGCCGTCGGTCCCCGGGAGGAGGGACGACATGGCGCTGCGCAACCTCATGGCCCGCTTCGGCGCGGGGGCCGCCTCGGTGGACACGGTGCTGGACCGCGACGTCGCACAGCCCGGCGGCACGGTCAGCGGCCGGGTGGTCGTGGTGGGCGGCTCGGTGGCCCAGGACGTCGAGGAGGTCGTCGTCGGGCTGCAGGCGCGCGTGGAGGTGGAGAGCGGCGACTCCGAGTGGCGCGAGGACGTCGTCTTCGGCCGGGCCCGCGTCGGGGCCGGGTTCACCACCGTGCCCGGCGAGCGCGCCGAGATGCCCTTCTCGCTGCAGCTGCCCTGGCAGACGCCGGTGACGGCGATCGGCGGGTGGCACCTGCGCGGGGTGCACGTGGGCGTCGTCACGAAGCTGGTCATCGCCGGTGCCGTGGACCCCGGCGACCTGGACGCCGTCACCGTCGCTCCCCTGCCGGTGCAGCAGGCGGTCGTCGACGCGCTGGGCTCCCTGGGCTGGCGGTTCAAGCACGCCGACGTGGAGAAGGGCCGGGTCCGCGGCTCGGACCTGCCGTTCTACCAGGAGCTGGAGTTCGCCCCGCCGGCGAGCGCGCGCCGGGTGAACGAGCTGGAGGTCACGTTCCTGGCCGACCCGCAGGGCGTCGAGGTGGTGCTGGAGGCGGACCGCCGCGGCGGGCTGCTCACCGAGGGCCGCGACGTGGTGAGCCGGGTGCGCCTGTCGCACGCCGACACCGACCGCTCCCGGGTGGCCGCGGCGCTGGACCGGGCGGTGCGCGAGCTGGGCTCGCGCCGCGGCTGGGGCTGGTGAACCCGGCGCAGGGCTGAGAGGCGCACCGGGGGCGACGCGGCGCGGCCCG
>NZ_JBKBCT010000141.1:0-1053 GCF_050871525.1 Kineococcus auxinigenes
TTCTTGAGGTCCGGCCGAACGGCTGGTCCCCATTCTGAAATGGGCTGTCAGGAGGCAAGGCACCGCAACCGTCCTCATGGACAAACAGCTCGTGAACGCCGCGCAGCGCGTCCATGACGCCTTTCGCATGCGCATCGGACAAGGCGATGGCGCCAGCTGGCGCCTCTTCCTCGGCTGCGCGCCTCTCGCGGTCCACAAGGTCCAGCATGGACAGGCGACGTATCACATCGTGGCCGTCAATCTGGCCGACGACCCTGATGGCGGCCAACATGTTGCGAAGGGTGGAGGGTTCACCGGCACCGGCACAGTCCGCGGGAACTGCTGCCGCGGGTGGCATGCTGGCTTGCGGGGCGTCGGCACGCCGCCATTTGTCGAACTCTCGAAGGAAGACCGTGTCGGCGAGCAGGCCAGCGATTGCGTTGGCAATCAGCCCGCGTTCCCGTGGAGTCGGGACATGGGACCCCAGCGTGCCGTGTAGCTGGTATCCGGACACAAACTGGTCGACCACCGCTTGCACCGGCGCGTACGCTGGTTCCTGTCGGTCAGCATCATCTACGGCGGTCACCGCATTCAGCGCGGAGTGGTAGCCGCAACGAAAGCCTGGCACAACGAGTGCGCCATCTGGCACGCATTCGACGCAAGCATGATCGAGGGTGCGGTCTCTGCTGAGCAGAATCCATTTCGCCATGGTGAGCGTGGCGTTCGCGCGGGCGCGGCCATCGGGACCGCATGCGACTGCAGGGCTGGAGGATGCGGAGGTGTTCATCGTCAATTGTGTGCGAGGCGGCTGGCCTCGGGTGGCAATGGATTCAGATCAGCGTAGCCAGCCCAGTACAAAGTCAAGGGATGGCACCAGCCGCTCGGTGGTCATGCCGTCGCGAGTTGCGCGTCAAGCGTGTCGAGTGCCGGAACAGGCAAACGTGGCGAGCCAGTGGTCGGCCCAGCGCGAGGGCGTTCGGTCGACGCGTCGAAGGCCGCCGATTTGTCGCGCGTCAGAAGCTCCCCCAAACGAGAGGGAAGTTCTGCCAACACGAACGCGCATAGGTTCGTGTC
>NZ_JBKBCT010000142.1:0-1042 GCF_050871525.1 Kineococcus auxinigenes
CGGAGGTCAGTTCAAGGTTCTTCCCGATCGTTGTCGGGACCTTGATAGGCTGTAGGCCGAATCGCTCTGCGAGGAGGTAGTTGGGCTCCAACGGATTACGGAGCTTCCGGGTGATGTCGGCCGATACGGATCTGTATGCCTGGGAGTTGACCGTTCCGCACCGCACGGACAAAGGGAACTTGCGCTTGGCCTCCTCCGCAATGAGGCGATTGAAGGCCAAATAGACACCACGAGCCCGCCCTTTGGCGGTCGAGACGAGGCCTAGGGTGGAGGTCTTGCCGGCGCCCGCACGAGCGTCAACCTTCAACGGTTCGCCATCCAAGGACGCATCAACGACAGCGGTTTGCTCTTCGGTAGGCTGCATGTCAGGCGAGGGTCAGTTGTGTGTCAACGAGAGACGCGCGAAACGCCGCATCCCTCTCCCGGATCGCCGCACGGCGGCGCTCGCCCTCGCCGGTTTGCTGCTCAACTACATAGATGAAGTTGTTGGGAGTGGTGGGGCCACGCCATGCTCGCCACGCTTCCTGGATGTGGGCACGAACGGCCGCCGGTTGGGCGAAGTACATGCTGCGACCTTTGCGCCAGTGTTTGGCCTGGAGCGCGCGCATACGCAGCTCCAGACTGTCGGAACGACGCTGGCGCAGGGCGATTTCGTCAGCGACGGTGCGTTGTGACTCGGCTATGTGCTCGGGAAACAGGGGATAGCGCGCACGCTCGCGGGCCTGCTTGCGAGCGAAAGCGGCCTCGCGGCGCGAGGTAAAATCGATCGGGTAGTAACGGAGATAACGTGTGAAGCGCATGTCGGAAAACCATCGGGATATGGTTCCAAGTTACCGGCATGGCTGCGAAGTCAATGGCGCCGGTTGAGCGAACTGGCCGGTACGATTTTGGGGCGGGCAACGACGATCGAATCAAGCAAAAGCTCGATATTCGCGTGGGCTTTCGCCGCATTCCCACACCACAGCACACGACATGCGAGAAGTTGAAATAGGCGGCCGCCCAAAGGCCAAACCCTGCTCCCAGTTTGGGGAGGCTGAAGACC
>NZ_JBKBCT010000143.1:0-1009 GCF_050871525.1 Kineococcus auxinigenes
TAAGAGCGACCGGCAGTAGGCGGACCGGGCAGGGTGGCTCAAGCACTCGGTGAGGGTCTGGCGTGTCACGGACCCAGGCGAGCACGGGCCCCGGTGATCATGGAGTTCTCTACGCTTCAAGATCACCGGAGAACCCGTGCCCGTCCTGCCATCATCGCTGACCGAACCCCTGTGGGCCCAGTTCGCCACGCTGCTACCTGCCCGAACCGAGTTCGACCCCACCCATCCCCTGGGTTGCCACCGCCGCCGCGTCCCCGACCGCGTCGTCTTCGACCTCGTCTTGACCGCCCTCGTCCACGGCTCCGGCCTGGAACGCATCGCCGTCCCCGGCTGCTCCGACCGCACCATCCGCCGCCGACTGCATGCCTGGGCTGCTGCCGGGATCGGGCAAGAGGTATTCGCCGCAACGCTGGCCGCCTACGACACGATGATCGGCCTGGACCTGGCCGATGTGTCTGTCGACGGCTCCATCACCAAGGCCGTCGGCGGTGGACAGTGCGCGGGCCGCAGTCCCGTTGACCGAGGCAAGGGCGGCACGAAACGCTCCGTCCTCGTCGACGCGGCAGGGATTCCGCTGCACGTCGAGGTCGCCGGCGCGAACTGCCACGACTCACCTCTGCTCGCCCCGACCCTGGCCAGGCTGAACGCATGGGGACCGCTACCGACAACGGTGACGGTACATCTGGACGCCGGCTACGACTCCAAGAACACCCGCGCCCTCCTCGCTGAGTTGGGCCTGCGGGGCCGCATCGCGGTGAAGGGGGTGAAGGCGCCGATCCAAGTCGGCCAACGGTGGCCGGTGGAGCGGACCCATGCCTGGCTGAACGGTTACGGCAAGCTGCGCCGGATCACCGACCGCTCCCGGGCCGTGGTGGAGTTCTACACCCACCTCGCCGCCGCCCTCACCGTCCTACGACGCCTCATCAACGAGGCCCGTGACCGCTACCGCTGGCCCGGGCGCCCCACCACCCGCCGGCTCAAGTGACGTGCCTACTGCCGGTCGCTCTAA